>JAAZOE010000414.1 GCA_012797915.1 Candidatus Zixiibacteriota bacterium
ACCGAAAACCGTCTGGCCGACCGGACCGGCGGGCTTTTGGCGGCGATCGAAGAAGCCCGCCGCGCGGCCGGAATCGAAGCCGACGAACTGACCGTCGCTGTTTATCCCGTCAAACGGACCTGGTGGGAAAATCCGTTCGATGTTTCCCGTTTGATGCGTCGGGTGATGGGACGGGTCTTCGGGCCTCCCGCATCCGACATACTCCTGCCGGAAATCCCCGACGGACGGCTGTACTGCCGTCTGCCGTACGATATCTCCATCCGCTGACGGCGCCGGGGGCCGGGACGGCCGGGCAAAAAACCCCCCAACTTCTCTTGCCGAAAGCCGTCTTCTGATGTACATTATGGCGCTTTTTGCTTTCAATCAGGCATGGAAATGGAGGTTTGCATGAACAAACGGAGCCTGGCACTCAGCGCTACGCTGTGGTTGTTGCTGTTGGTTGCGGCCGGCGGCGTCTGGGCGTTCGACTTCTCCGCAATGGAGAAAAAGGTGACGCCGTTCACCTTGGACAACGGAATGACGTTTTTGGTTCTGGAAGATCACAGTGTCCCGGTGGTGTCGTTCGTCCTCACGGCGGATGTCGGCGGAACCAACGATCCCAAGGAACGGACCGGTTTGTCCCATATGTTCGAACACCTGGCCTTCAAAGGGACCAGCGAAATCGGAACCAAGGATTATAAGGCCGAGCAAAAAGCGATGGCCCGGCTGAACGCCTTCCACGATCAACTGCGGGCCGAACAGCAAAAGCTGAACGTCGATTCCACGCGAATTGCCGCTCTGAACGATTCCATCACCGCTGCTCAGGCCGAATGCGACAAGTACGTGGAAATGAACGAATACTCCACCTGGGTCGAGCAGGAAGGCGGGGTCGGCCTCAACGCCGGCACCGGGTACGATAACACCAGTTACTACTATTCCTTCCCGTCCAACAAACTCGAATTGTGGTTCCATCTGGAATCGAGCCGTTTCGTCGACCCTGTGTTCCGCGATTTCTACAAGGAACGGGACGTGATCAAGGAAGAGCGGCGGATGCGGGTGGAATCGAATCCGATCGGACGGCTGGTGGATGAGTTCATTCACTCGGCTTTCCGGGCGCACCCGTACGGTTATGCGCTGATCGGACAGATGTCGGAGATTGACAATTACACGCCGGAAGCGGCGATGACCTTCTTCAAGAAGTATTACGTGCCGTCCAATATGGTGGCGGCGATTGTCGGCGATGTCGATCCGGCGCAAGTCAAGGCGCTGGCTCAGAAATACTTCGGGCGCCTGCCCAAAGCCCCGAAACCGGAAGGCGTGCGGATTATGGAACCGGCGCAGACGGCCGAACGGATCGTGGCCATGCCGGACAAATCACAGCCGGTCCTTTTGGTCGGATATCATCGCCCCGCCGCCTCCGATCCCGACCATGCGCCCTTGCAGGCCCTGGCCGATTATCTGGGCGGGGGACGAACCTCGCTGCTGTACAAAAACCTGGTCAAGGAAAAGAAAATCGCCACGCAGGCGGTGGCCTTCCCCAGCTTCCCGGGTGAAAAATTCCCCGGCCTGTTCGGCATCTTCATAACGCCGGCCAAGGGGATTACCGCCGATTCCTGCCGGGTCGTGGCCCTGGCGGAGATCGAGAGACTGAAAAACGAGCCGATTCCCGAGGCGGAACTGGTCAAGATCAAGGCCCGCGCCAAGGCGAACATGGTCAGAGGCATGTCTTCCCGTGACGGCCTGGCCGGCGCGCTGGCCAACGCGCAGATTCTGTACGGCGACTGGCGCGAGATGTTCAAGGAGCTGGATAAGATCAACGCGGTGACGCCGGCCGACATCCAGCGCGTGGCCAACACCTATTTCACCCGGCCCAACCGCACCGTGGCCTACATCGAAACGGTCGAAGAGTGAGGGGAGGAGAAATCATGAAAACGATGCAACGCGTCATGCTGATCGCCGTCGCGCTGATGCTGGCGATCGCCGTCGTCCCCGCCTGGGGCAGGATCAAACCGATGACCTATCCCCCGCTCAATCCGTTCGAGATACCGCAGCCGCAAAAGATCACGCTCGATAACGGCATCCGGGTGTACCTGCTGGAGGATCACACGCTGCCGATCGTCGACCTCAGCGTCGTCACCAACCGCTGCGGCTCGTATCTGGAGCCGCCGGCCAAGGTCGGTTTGGCCCGGATGACCTTCGAAGTCATGCGAACCGGCGGGACGACCACTAAGACCGGCGACCAGATCGATGAAGAACTGGAGGCGATCGGCGCCTCGGTGGAGGCCTCCGCCGGAGCGGTGAATGCCACCGCCCATGCCAACGCCCTGTCCGAATACGCCGAACAGGTGCTGGCTACGCTGGCGGATGTCCTGCGCCATCCCGTGTTCGACCAGGATAAGATCGAACTGGCCAAAACCGGTCTGCGCTCGGAGATTTCGCGGCGCAACGACCAGCCGATGCAGATGGTCGTGCGGGAGTTCACGAAGCTGCTGTACGGCGCCGAATCTCCCTACGCACGGGTGCCGGAATACGTCACCGTGGATGCCGTCACCCGCCAGGACATGGTCCTGTTTCACGCCGCCGCCGTCCAGCCGGGCAACATGCAAATCGGCGTGGTCGGGGATTTCAAGGCCGACGAAATGCTGGCCCTGCTGAAGAAGTACTTCGGCGACTGGCCCACGGCCGCGCAGGAACTGCCGGCCCCGCCGGAAATCAATTACGTCTTCGCCCCGACGGTCAACTACGCCGAAAAAACCGATGTCAACCAGTCCAATATCCTGCTGGGGCACATCGGCGGCAAGATGGGCGATCCCGACTATCCAGCCACCATCGTCATGAACGGCGTGCTGGGCGGCGGTTTCGGCAGCCGTCTGGCCGACAACGTCCGGACGAGGCTGGGTCTGGCCTACACGGCCATGGGCAACTACACCTTCCAGTACACCTATCCGGGCATCTTCTTCGCCTACGCCGCGACCAAGTCGGAAAGCACCGGCAAGGCCATCCGCGAGATGATCAAGCAGATCAAGTCGATGCAGGTCGATCCGCCGACGGCCACGGAAATGAAGCTGGCCAAGGACGGATGGCTGAATTCGTTCGTCTTCAACTTCGACTCACGCGCGCAGGTGCTGGGACGGATGATGACCTATGACTACTACGGCTTCCCGCTCGATTACCTGCAGCAGTTGAAAGCGGCGGTCGAAAAAGTCACCCCGCAGGACGTGGTCGAGGTGGCCAAGCGCAAACTCAATCCCGACAACCTGCAGCTGCTGGTGGTCGGCAAGGCGGATGATTTCGATGAACCGCTGGCCAATTTCGGAACGGTCAACACCATCGACATCAGCATCCCGCCGCCGGCGCAGGAAGCCTTCGCCGCCAGCCCGGAAGAACTGGCGCAGGGGAAAGCCATCCTGCTGAAAACGGTCGACGCCTGCGGCGGCGTGGCTGCGTTCAAGAAAATCAAGTCGATCAACACGGTCGGCAAGATGACCATGAATACGCCGCAGGGCGCCTTCACCCTCGATGTCAAGAGCCTCGAGGTTCCGCCGGACAAGTCCCGGCAGGAAGTGATCACCCCGATGGGGACCCAGATCATGGTCGTGAACGGGGCCGAAGGCTGGATGGAGATGGGCGGCAAGAAGCAGATGCTGCCGGCCGAACAGGTCGCCGAATCGAAGAAGGAAAACGACCGGAACACGACCATGCTGTTCGCCCGGGCCGACAATCCCGACTACCAGGTTGCCTACAAGGGCGAGGTGGAATTCCAGGGCAAGAAGGCCGCCCGCCTCGATTTCCTGGCGGTCAGCGGCGCCCAGTTCACCCTGTTCGTCGATCCGGCCGGTTATCTGCCGATGGGTATGCGGTTCGCCGGCCAGACCATGGCCGGTCCCGGCACCGCCGAACAGGTCTACACCGAGTACAAGCAGATTTCCGGAGTCAAACTGCCGGTGAAGACGACCATCAATGCCGGTGGCATGACTATCGAGATGGAATCGACGGCGACGACCATCAACGGTCAGTATGACGCCGCTCTCTTCGCCAAGCCGGAAGGCATGTAGTCGGCCTCAGGCGACAGCGTCGTCGCGCCAGGCTTCTGACGGGCGCCGGAGACTTCCTCCGGCGCCTGTTTTCTTTTGCCGGAAGAACCTACAGCGCCTGCTGAGCGGCGGCGGGAACGGAGGAGGTGTCGTACTCCTCGTCGTCGGCCATCTGGCCGGCGTATCGGTTGAGCACCAGAACGGTGATCCGGCGATTGCGGGGATCGAGAGGATCGTCCTTGATGCGGAGTTTGTTGGCGGCGAAACCGCGCACCTCCCGGACCTGGTCGGAAGCCAGACCGCCGGAGGTCATGGCCCGACGGGCGGCGTTGGCCCGGTCGGAGGATAATTCCCAGTTGGTGTATGCGTTGCCCCGGGCCAGGTCGGCCCCGTCCGTATGCCCCTCGATCACCAGTTGATTGGGCAGTTTGGCCAATTCCATGCCGATGGTTTTGAGGATGACCTCCCCCTTGGGGGTCAAATCGGCCGAACCGGGCCGGAAAAACATCACCTCGTCGCTGCCTTCGATAAGCTGCACCCGCAATCCCTCGCGGGTCAGCTGGAGATCGAAGACGCCTTTGGGAATATCCAGACCGGAAAGCGCCTTCATGGCCTGCTCGAACAACTCGACCGCGTCGATGTGTTCCATCGGCGGCGCCGATTCCTCCGAGGGGACCGGAGATTTTTTGGGAGCATTCCCCTCGCCCCCCTTGTCCAATATGCCGGTACCTTTAGCCACGATGCTCAACTGCACGCTTTTTTTGTAGCCGCCGGGGTCCTGAAAATACCCCTGTACCGCCTTCTTGACGATGTCGGTCTGGGTAACCAGCCACATGACCAGAAAAAAGGCCATCATGGCCGTGACGAAGTCGGCATAGGCCACCTTCCAGGCCCCGCCATGATGCCCGCCGTGGCCGCCGTGCTTCTTGACGACGATGATTGGTTGAGCTTTATCCCGCCCCTCGGCCATCGCCCCTACCCTTTCCGCGCTCCTTTACAGGCTTCCTCGACCTCAAGGAAGGAGGGACGCATCTCGGTCGGGATCGACCGCCGGCCGTATTCCACGGCGATCGACGGGGGGAGACCCTTGCAGAACGACAGCAAACATTGCTTGAGACATTTCATGTAGGCGGAATCGGACTGATTGCGGCTGCGCAGACTGTTGGCCAGCGGGCCGACAAAACCGTAACAGAGAAGGACGCCCAAAAACGTCCCCACCAGAGCGGCGCCGACTTTTTCGCCGATCTCCTCCGGCGGGCCGCCTATGGCCCCCATGGTGATAACCACCCCCAACACTGCGGCCACGATTCCCAAGCCGGGCAGCGAATCGGCGGTGGTGGCCAGGGTGGTGGCCGCGCGGTCGGTCTCCGAATGAAGAGTTTCCAAGTCGACATCGAGCAGGTTTTCCAGCTCGTGCGGCTGGACCGAGCCGGTGATGATCAGCCGCATGGTGTCGGACATGAAAGCGACCGCTTCGTGGTTCTTCAGGAAGGAGGGATACTTGGTGATGACCTCCGATTCCTGCGGCTTTTCGATATGGGATTCCAGTCCCACCAGACCTTCCCGACGGGCGATGTTGAAGATTTCGTACTGCATGACCATCAGGTCCATGAAGTCCTTACGGCTGTAGCCGGCCCCCAAGGTCCCGGTGATCTGACGGATGATGTCGATGAGAACCGATTTGGGGGTGGCCACGATGAGTCCCCCCAGGGCCGCGCCGCCGATGATGAGGAATTCGGCCGGCTGGAAGAGGACCAGGAGTTTGCCCCCCTCCATGATGAATCCGCCGATGACGGCGCCGATGACGACGATGAACCCCACGATGGTCAGCATAGATGTTTGTCTATCCCTTTTTTGGCCCCGACCGTTAATCGGGTGCTCAATAACTCTAAATCGGCAAATAAGTTGACCTGTTTAGCCGGTTCTGACAAAAAGATGAACAATACTTGCGTTTTCGGCCAACCGCAGCGCCAAGTACGGTAGCGGGAAACCGGATAATGACTTAGCGGAGGTGAGTCCGGGGGGAGGGATCGATCAGGGCCATACAATACTCCGGCCCGGTGAGAACCGGGCCGGAGTCCATGCCATTCCTCAGCCGGGCATTCGGCAACACCCCACAAAATCATCGGGGCACGGATCGCCGGGATATCCCAGACAGACCCCGTTGATTTTATACAGGTAATAGGGTTTCAGCGGATTCGTGCACTGGGGCCCCGTTTCCGTCGAGCAATACAATTCATAGATGCAGGTGCCCCGGCAGATCATGGGCGTGGCCTCGGCCGGGTGAGCACCGAAAAAGACGATGCCGAGACCGACGCCGAACCCGACCAGAAACAACGGCGTCAGGAAAAGCAGTTTTTTCATGACTCATTCCTCCCTGAATTGATGGTGGCGGTTATGCCGATCCGGCCGTTGCGGCCGGACCGGCGTACGATTCGCGTTTCAATGCGGGAACCGACAGCACCCGGCGAATTCGTCCGGGCAGATATGGCTGGGATTCCCGTCGCTGCACCACCCATCGACATCGTAGGCGTAGTATGGACGCAGGGGATTGGTGCAGTTCGGTCCG
>JAAZOE010000415.1 GCA_012797915.1 Candidatus Zixiibacteriota bacterium
CGAGGGCCAGCACGACGGCCAATTTTTGGCGCATGGCGTCGATATGGTCGGCCAGACGGGGGCGCTGGGCAACGATGGTGGAATCGATATTGACGATTCTCCAGCCGTCCCGGTCGAGCAGGGCGGCGGTATCGCGCAAGAGCTGAAGCGAGGAGATATTTTTGTACTTTTGGTCGCTGTCCGGAAAGTGGCGGCCGATATCCCCCAGCCCTGCGGCCCCCAGAAGGGCATCGATGACGGCATGGGTGAGGACGTCGGCATCGGAATGCCCGGCCAGCCCGAGATGGAATTCGACCTCCACTCCGCCCAAAATCAGTTTCCGTCCGAGGGCAAACGGGTGAACGTCGAAACCGATTCCGCATCTGGATTCAGCCACGGTTTTCCCTTTCCAGGATCATGGTGATATACTCGAGGTCCTCCGGGCGGGTCAGCTTGGGGTTGGGGCCGGTGGCCGGAACGAGCGTGACCATAAAGCCGATCGCCTCGACCATGACGGCGTCATCGGTTCCCTCGAGTCCTTCCTGGTTTCCCTTCTGGTAGGCTTCCTTGATCAGGTCATACTGAAACGCCTGCGGCGTTTGGGCCAGAAAGAGATTGCGGCGGTCGAGGGTGGCCAGGATGAGGCCGTCTTTGGCCCGTTTGACCGTATCGGTGACCGGCGCGGCCAGGATGGCCGCGCGGTGTTTCTGCGCCTCGGCGACGACGGCGTCGATATCCGCCGGTTTGACCAGCGGCCGGACGCCATCGTGGATGGCGACATAGGGAGTGGACATCGGCAGGGAATCGATGCCCCGTTTGACCGATTCGCCACGGGTGGCTCCGCCGGGGACGATTTTGGCCACTTTAGAAAAACCGTACGGATTGACCACATGGTTGTTGACATAGAGCAGGAAATCTTCGCCGGCCACGATGACAATCCGGTCGATGGAGACGGCCTGCTCGAAACGAGAGACAGTCCAGGAGAGCAGGGGCCTTCCGGCGACGAGTTGATACTGCTTGGGGGTCTCCCCGCCGAACCGTTCGCCGCTTCCGCCGGCCACGATGATCGCTGTCGCCTTCATGGATGGTAAAATACCTGCCTTGTTGACCGGGGTAAAGGGAAAAGCGGTTAAAGAATCAACATGCAATCGCCATAGCTGTAAAAGCGATACCGGGCGGCAATGGCGTGCTCATAGGCCCGGAAGAGCGTTTCCCGACCGCAGAAGGCCGCCACCAGCATCAGGAGGGACGATTTCGGCAGGTGGAAATTGGTCAGGAGAGCATCGACGGCCTTATATCGGTAGGGAGGGTAAATAAACAGGTCGACCGGGGCGGATAAGGGGGAAACCGTGCCATCGCCATCGGCGGCCGATTCGAGGGTTCGGACTGAAGTAGTGCCAACCGCCAGGAGTTTCCTTCCCTGCTTTTTCCATTTGTTGATGGCCTCGGCGGTTGGTTTGGAGATGACGGCCAATTCCGGGTCGATTCGATGTTTGCTGATATCCTCGACCTGAACGGGCTTGAATGTTCCCGGTCCGACATGCAGGGTCACTCGTTCGACGGGGATAAGATTGCGTTTGAGTCGCGCCAGCATGTGCCTATCGAAATGGAGCCCGGCGGTCGGCGCGGCGACCGAA
>JAAZOE010000416.1 GCA_012797915.1 Candidatus Zixiibacteriota bacterium
GAATTGGACCGGGTGTTTTCGGAGGCCGGTCTGGACAAGCTCTGCGTTTCGAACCGGCTCCGCGAGGTCGTCGACCGGGCGATGGCCCGGGGGACCGCCCGGCCGGAACTGATCCCGCTCGATTCGGTTCTGACCCTGACCGGGAAAGAACGTCCGCTTCAACCGGCGGAGGATCCTCACCGGCCGGCGTCGCTGATTTTCACCTCCGGCACCACCGGCAAATCGAAAAAGGTCATCCTGACGCATGGGAATATTCTTTCGAATATCGACGGTTTCTGTCGGCGAGTGTCGCTTCCGGCCGGTTCCCGATTCCTGTCGGTTTTGCCGCTGCATCATACGCTCGAATGCACGTGCGACATGATCGCTCCGTTGGTTTTGGGCAGCTCAATCTACTATATCCGGGAATTGAATTCCCGGGAAGTCCTCAACGGGATCCGTAAACACCGGATTACCCATTTTATTTCCGTGCCGCTGCTTTTCGAAAAACTGTATCGCGGCATCCAGGATGCCGTCAAGAAAGCCCCCCTTTGCCAACGGGTCGGCTTTCGGATTCTCAAGGGGGCCGTTACGGCGGCTTCGGCTGTCGGCGGCCTGAATATCGGGCGGACGGTGTTTGCCTCGTTCCGGCGCAAGGCGGGGCTTGATTCGGTCGAGCTGATGATCTCCGGCGGGGCGCCGCTGCCGATCGAGGTGTCCAAGGCGATCAATCTGATGGGGATCGATTTCGTGGAGGGGTACGGCCTGACCGAAACTTCGCCGGTGGTGTCGTTGACGCCCGCTGAACGGATCAAGTACGGCTCGGTCGGTCCGGCGTTGGACAACGCCGAAGTCCGACTCGACTCCCCGGACGGCGGCGGCATCGGCGAACTGCTGGTCCGCGGGCCGATGACTACGCCGGGATATGAGGGGAATCCGGAAGCAACCGCCGAGCTGTTGCGGGATGGCTGGCTGCATACCGGCGATCTGGCCCGGATCGACGAGGATGGCTACATCTACATTGTCGGGCGCAAGAAGAACGTCATCGTCTCGGCCGCCGGCAAAAATATCTATCCGGAAGAGGTCGAGGCGGCACTGTTGGCCTCGCCGTGGATCATCGAAGCGATGGTCTACGGCCGGACAGGGGAGGGCAGCCGGGAAGAGGTCGCGGCGATGGTCTATCCCGATTTTGACCGGCTGGCTGCGCAGACAAGCAAAGGGCGCGAGGCGATAACCGACGACGACATCAAGGCGGTCCTCGACCCGGAGATCAAGACCATCTGCGGTCGGATGGCCGATTTTAAGCGGATCAAGCATATCACCTATCGTCGCCGGGAGCTGGAAAAAACCTCCACCCGGAAAATCAAAAGAAACGCCCCCCGATGACCGTCATCACCAAAACCATCGCCATTTCCACCGCCGGAGCCGGCGGGATCGTCGATATCACCGACCTGGTGGCCGAGACGGTCCAGGCGGGGGAGATTTCCTCCGGCACGGTTACCATCTTCGTTCCCGGTTCGACCGGCGGCCTGACCACGATCGAATACGAACCGGGACTACTGGCTGATTTGCCGGAAATGATGGAGAACCTGATTCCTTCCGATCATGATTACCGGCACGACCGGACCTGGCACGACGGCAACGGTTTTTCCCACCTGCGGGCGGCGCTGGTCGGACCGGACATCACCATCCCGTTCGTTTCCAGGAAACTGACCCTCGGCACCTGGCAGCAGATCGTCTTCCTCGAATTCGACAACCGCAGTCGCCGGCGGGAATTGATCGTCCAGATCATGGGAGAATAACGATGCGTTTTGCCACCATTCGGGCGGAAGACAAGAAAGTCATCCTGCTGGATCAGACCGCCCTGCCGGAAAAAACCGTCTACAACAGCTACACCGATTACTGCGACATGATTGAGGCGATCAAACGGCTCGAGGTCCGCGGCGCCCCAGCCATCGGTATCGCCGCCGCCTACACCCTGGCGTTGGCCGCGGAAACCAGGGTCGATATTACGCTGGACCAACTGCGCAAGGTCATGATTGACGTCGCCTGCGAAGTCAAGAACGCCCGCCCGACGGCGATGAATCTCTTTTGGGGCGTTGACCGGGTCATGGCTGCCGCTCAGAAATATAATGGCGACTCCCTCGATGAATACCGCCACCTGTTCTGGGGCGAGGCCGACGCCATCCTTGAAGAAGATAAGGCGATGTGTCAGGCGATCGGTTTGCACGGGGCGGGGCTTCTGCCGGATCGATGCACCATCCTGACCCATTGCAACGCCGGGGCGCTGGCCACCGGCGGAATCGGCACCGCCCTGGGGGTGATCTACACGGCGGCCGAGATGGGCAAACAGATTACAGTCTACGCCGATGAGACCAGGCCGCTCCTCCAAGGCGCCCGGCTGACCTGCTGGGAGTTGATGCAGAACGGTATCGATGTCACCCTGATTACCGACAGCATGGCCGGGTATCTCATGTCGCTGGCGAAAATCGACGCCGTCATCGTTGGAGCCGATCGGATCACCAATAACGGCGATGTGGCCAACAAGATCGGCACATATAGTCTGGCTGTCCTGGCGGGGGTGCATAATATCCCGTTTTATGTCGCCGCGCCGGCCTCGACATTTGATCTGAAGATGGATCATGGTTTGGAAATTCCGATCGAACAGCGTCGGGCGGAGGAGGTCACCTGCGGTTTCGGCAAACGCACTGCGCCGGAGGGAGTGAAGGTATTCAATCCGGCGTTCGACATGACCCCGCATGAATTGGTGAGCGCCTACATCACCGACACCGGTGTCCGGCCGGGGGGCCGGAAGTAGCGGCAGCAAGGGAAAAGGAGGGGAGGCGAGTTATTTGATGGGGCAAGGCCCTAATAAAGGACGAAAATGGCTCAATCCTGACCTTATTGCGAAACATCCTGCGATGAATATTGCACTCATGGCTTGTCTGAAGGTGTACGAAGAACATAAATCGGTCGCGGGCTATATCGAATGGTTGAATAGAGAATTAAATTGCGATTGCCTTGACAAAACCAGTCGAGAGGGAATTTTCGACAGGCTTATATCGTCTTCTAATGAATCATATGAAGAAGCACTCGCAGAATTGGTTTACATCGCGTTATGGAATCGCCTAGATTGGCAATTCAGGAAGGATCCAAAAGCGGGTATAAAAACCCCAGATTTTGGCGTCTGGATAGCACCGCAGGAAACATTCTCTTTCTTTGCGGAGGCCACAGTAGTTCGTCACGATCAAAACCATCATCATACTTTCTTGGAGTTGGACGAAAATCGAATATGGGTCGATGGCAGCTTGGTCGACAAATTGCCTATCGTAAAAAAACCGATTGAACAAGATCATCGCATTGGTATGAAAATAGCACAAAAAGAGCATAAATATAAAGGTATGGCCGGAGATTTGCCTTTGGTAATTTGCATATTCATCCGTGGTTTCGAAAACAACTTCTACATGGGTAGATTCCAAGTCGAAAACGCCATCTATGGCCAAAAAACAATTGCCTTTCCATCGGGCGAAATATTCTTTAAGCCGAAGATCAAAGCTACTGAACATAACAAGAAGGCATGCGTGGGAATATTCGCGTTTGAGGAGTACAAACATGTTAATTCCCTGTTGGTATGCAGGGAGCGTATTTTGACGCGTTCTTCTGATGAATCCGAGACCGGCCAGGAGGATGAGAGCTTCAAGGTGGCTCATGAATTTATCGCATATGCTAATCCATTGTCCGCGTGGGCACATGTGTCGAATAATCCCCTGGCTGCCGCGGGTTTGCCAGTATACGGACTAATCGACCAAGACCAACCAGAACCTGTCGAGCCAAAAACGATAGAGTTTTATTGACTTAGGCAATCTGAGGTGAAGGATGGGATGAGACTGACAAGAAATTAAGGCTTGACAGGCCCGGTATTTGGGATATATTGACAATTCACTACGGCGTGGGGCTGTAGTTCAGTTGGGAGAACGCATGACTGGCAGTCATGAGGTCAGGGGTTCGACTCCCCTCAGCTCCACCAAAAAGTTCAGAAACCCCCGGTTCACTCTCCCCCCCCTCCTCGGACCGGGGGTTTTCTCTTTCTAACGGCGTTTTTTTCCGTATCATATATCAGGTTGGAGCAAAACGCCGGCTCGGCGTTCACAACGGCATTTCTCGATACAAGGTCCGGATGATGATATCATCTTTCCTGAAATATCTGTTGTCATGCCTGATTCCGGCAGCCTTCCTGGCCGTTGTCTTGGCCGGAACGGCCGGATGCGCCGAAAAGGTCGAACCGGATACCGCGCTTGCCTCTGCCCGCAAGCGGATGGTCGAGAACCAGCTCAAACGGCGGGATATCACCGACAAACGGGTCTTGAGGGCCATGGAAACGGTCGAACGGCACCGGTTCGTGCCGGCCGACATGCAGTCATCGGCCTACGATGACGGCCCGTTGCCTATCGGCGAGGGGCAGACCATCTCCCAGCCATATATCGTCGCCCTGATGACCCAGCTGTTGCATCTAAAAGGAGGGGAGAAGGTTCTGGAAATCGGGACCGGGTCGGGGTATCAGGCGGCGATTCTGGCGGAACTGGCCGGGGAAGTATATACCATCGAAATCGTACCTTCTTTGGGAAAAAGCGCCGAAGTCCTCCTGAAGGAGCTGGGGTATGACAACATCTTCGTCCGTATCGGTGACGGATATCTTGGTTGGCCAGAGAAGGGGCCGTTCGACGGGATCATCGTCACCTGCGCCCCGGAGGCGATTCCTCAGCCGTTGCTCGATCAGTTGGCCGAGGGAGGCCGGATGGTGATTCCGGTGGGGAAGCAATCGCAGGAATTGGTGCTGGTCGAGAAAAAGGGGGGGAAGATCAGCCGGAAGGATATCATCCCGGTGCTGTTTGTCCCGATGACCGGCGAGGGAGTCAAACGGAAATGAAGGAGGATGACGGCCGTTGACCGGCGCGGCCCGAGGGGGGTATGTCATTGCCCCCTGTTTGGCGGACGAGATTTTACTTGCGTTCGGCGGGAAACGGCCCCATTTTAGGTCCGGAAACTTCTGAGGGGAGTACATATGAGAAAAAAGGCGGCGCAATCCGATCGGTTCAAACGTGATACCCTTCGCCGGCTCAAACGGGCGACGGGGCAGTTGTCCAGCGTGATCCGGATGATCGAAAACGAACGGGATCACATGGATATCCTGACGCAGTTGGCGGCGGTCCGGGGGGCGGTGACCCAGGTGGGGGTTATCGTCACCCAGGAACATCTCCGCCGCAGCACCATGGGGGTGACCGGCAAGCGCAAGAAGGAAATGGACTCGCTGAACCGGGTGTTGATCAAGTTCGTCAGCTGTAAATAAGGCGTCCCCCTGTCGTTTTCATCCCGCCGCCGGCGCCCGCCGGCGGCCGCGACTTCTTCGTCCCCGCAGGCCATCCGTCCGGGAACAAATGCTGTTTA
>JAAZOE010000039.1 GCA_012797915.1 Candidatus Zixiibacteriota bacterium
CCCCCGCCGGCATGCTCGTTTCCATCGTCACCGGCGATAAGGACCTGTTCCAGCTGGTCAACGATTCCGTGCGGATTTATCTGCCGCAAAAGGGTTCCGAGCCGCCGATCGTGCTGGACCGCGAGGGAGTCAAAGCCAGGCTGGGCGTCTACCCGGAGAAAGTAATCGATTTGCTGGCCCTGATGGGTGATTCCTCGGACAACATCCCCGGCATCCCGGGCATCGGTCCCAAGACCGCTCTGGCCCTTCTGGAACAATTCGGCGATGTCGATACCGTTCTGGCCGAGGCGGAGACGATCACCGCCAAAGGGGTTCGGGCAAAAGTGATGGACCATCAGGAGGCGGCCCGCCTGTCCAAAACCCTCGTGACCATCGATGCCGCCGTTCCCGTGGTCATCACCCCCGAGGAACTCCGTCGTCAGGAACCCGACCTGGAGGCATGCCGCCGCCTGTTCACCGAATTGGAATTCTTTACGTTGCTCAAGCAACTCCTGGGCGAGCAGACGGAGATCGCTACGGAAGAGTCGCATATTCCGAATAGATATTCCCGCGTCTCTTCGACCGCGGAATTGAAACAACTGACTGAGCGGCTTTCATCCTTGAAGGAAATCGCCTTCGATACCGAAACCGACGCTCTTGATCCTTTACGCGCCAATTTGGTGGGAATTTCGTTGTGCGGCAAAGCCGGGGAGAGCTTTTATATTCCGATCGGCCATACCGAAGCCCCGGAGCTGAATCTCCCGGCGTCGGAGGTTCGAACGCTGCTGGCGCCTCTTTTGAACGACCGGGCCGTCCAGAAGATCGCCCAGAATTTCAAGTTCGACCTCGAGGTCATGGAACGGGCCGGATACACCGTGGCCCCGATTTCATTCGATACCATGCTGGCCTCGTATGTGCTCAACCCGTCGGCTCGCGGACACAATCTCGACACCATGGCCATGGAACATTTCGGCCACCGGATGATTCCCATCACCGATCTCATCGGCAGCGGAAAGAAGCAGATTTCTTTCGCCGCCGTGCATCCCGAGGCGGCGGCGGTATATTCCGCTGAGGACGCCGATTATACCTATCGCCTGCGCGGTGTCCTGGCCTCCAAAATTGAAGAGGCTAAGCTGGCCCGGCTGTATTATGACATGGAATTGCCTTTGATTCCGGTCCTGACGCGCATGGAACAAACCGGCGTTCGCATCGACACCGCCTTCCTGAAGACGTTATCCCGCCAAATGGAGCGGGAGGCCCAGGAAGTCGCCGAGGGCATCTATGCCCTGGCCGGCCGGGAATTCAATATCAACTCCACCCAGCAGTTGGGTAAAATTCTTTTTGAGGAACTGAAGCTGCCGACGAAAGGGAAGACGACCAAAAAGACCGCCTTCTCGACCGACGTCCGCGTCCTCGAGGAATTATCCAAAATTCACCCCTTGCCCCGGGCCATACTGGAATACCGGCAGCTGAGCAAGCTGAAATCGACCTATGTCGATGCCCTGCCTGAGCTGGTCAACCCAGAAACCGGCCGGGTACACACGTCGTTTAACCAGGCCGTGACCGCCACCGGCCGACTGTCATCATCCGACCCGAACCTGCAGAACATTCCGGTGCGCACGGAGACCGGCCGCGAAATCCGCAAGGCGTTCGTGCCGACTGATAATGACCACACGCTTCTGGTTGCCGACTATTCCCAGATCGAATTACGGATTCTGGCCCATTACGCCGATGACGCCGGGCTCTTGGATGCCTTCCGAGCGGGAGAGGATATTCATACCCGAACGGCCGCCGAGGTCTTCGGTGTTGCCCTGGACAAGGTGACTCCCGCCCAGCGGCGGGTGGCCAAGACCGCCAACTTCGCCATTATTTACGGTGTTTCGGCCTATGGCCTCTCGCAACAAACCGACATGGATGTCTCCGAAGCCCAGAAATTCATCGACACCTATTTCGCCCGCTATCCCGGCATCAACACCTATATCGAATCGACCAAGGCCGCGGCCCATCGCGACGGCTATGTCACCACCCTTTCGGGACGGCGGCGATACCTGCCGGATATCAACAGCAAGAACTTCCAGCTGCGGCAATTCGCCGAGCGGACGGCCATCAACACGCCAATTCAGGGCACGGCCGCCGACCTGATCAAGCTGGCCATGATCCGGATCGACCGACTTTTGGCTTCCAAGAAAACCAGGATGGTCCTGCAGGTTCATGATGAATTGGTTTTCGATGCCCATCGGGATGAAATCGAAACCGTCATCACCCTGGTCCGAAAGGAAATGACCGAGGCGATCGACCTGAAGGCTCCGTTGGTCGTCGACATGGGCACCGGACCGAACTGGCTGGAGGCGAAATAGTGATCATCGGGCTGACCGGACTCATCGGTTCCGGGAAATCGGAAGTGGCCGGGATCTTCGGAAAAATGGGCGCGATCGTCATCGATGCCGACCTGATCGGCAGGCAGGTGGTCGATGGTGATTCGGTCGTCTTTTACCGCCTCTTGACGGTTTTCGGGACGTCGATTTTGAATGCCGATCTGACCCTGAACCGAAAACGGCTGGGGCAGGCGGCCTTTTCATCTCCGGCCGGTCTCCGCGCCTTAAACGAAATCATTCATCCCCCGTTGTTGCGGCGGCTGGACAATGAAATCGCCGC
>JAAZOE010000417.1 GCA_012797915.1 Candidatus Zixiibacteriota bacterium
CGATCCGACCCTCAAGGCCAGTCCGTTCACGGCCGGAATCAATCCGCCGGTCGAAAAGGAAGCCAACGCCCTGTTGTTCGAAGGGTTTGAGGGGACGATTCCGCCGGCCGGCTGGACCGCGGTGGTCAACAACCCGTTCACCTGGGAAATCGGGACCTCGCCGTACGAAGGCGCTCAGTGCGCTACCTGCTACTATGACGAGACCTACTCCGGCGACCAAAACGAATGGTTGATTTCGCCGACCATCGACTTCGCCGGCGGCAAGTATGTTCTCGATTTTTGGTGGAACGGCAGCTACTACTGGGGCGTCGACCCGTACGACAACTACGATCTCACGATTAAGCTGTCGCTGGATGGCGGCGCGACCTTCCCCATCGACCTCTGGACGGAAGCCGATTACGGCGTCTTCACCAACTGGCAGTGGAATAACTCCGTCGTCGATCTGAGTGCGTTCAAGAACGAAAGCAATGTCAAGCTGGCCATCGTGTACACCGGCTATGACGGCGCCCAGTGGAACGTGGACGCGTTCGCGATCAACCCGGCTCCGATGTCCTGGTTGTCGGCCGCTCCGACCTCCGGTACCATCACCGGCGGCGGCACGGTCCCGATCACGGTGTCGTATGACGCCGCCGATCTGGAAGACGGAACCTACACCGGCGCTCTGGTCATCACCCATACCGGATTGGCCACCAAGACCGTTTCGAACGTTCCGGTGACCTTGATCGTCGGACCGGCGGGCCCGGCCGAGAACATCGTGCCGAACCCGATCTTCGCTTTCTATGAATTCGCCATCGATCCGATGACCGTGACCATGTTCATCAAACCGGGTGACCTCCCCTGCGATCTGGCGGATGTCAACCTGGGTTCGTTGCTGGTCAACGGTGTGGCTCCGGCCGCGGCGGCGATGAACGGTGACAACCTCGAGCTGACCATGGGTATGGTCGACTTCATCCATACCTATCCGCTCATGTGGGATGTCGTCGAGGGCGTCTATGCCGTTTCCGGCGAATGCGCCGGTCCGGTGCCGTTCTCGGTTGACTTCCCGGTGACCTTGCACGGTCACGTTTCGGGCGATGTGAACCTCGATCAGAAGGTGAACATCGGCGACGCGGTCTTCATCGTTACTTACGTCTTCAGAGACGGCGATGCCCCGCGCGTTCCCGCAACCGGTGACGCCAACGCCGACGGCAACCTGAACATCGGCGACGCCGTGTACATCGTCAACTTCGTCTTCAGAGGCGGAGCAGCCCCTGCTCACCAGTAAGTTGACGACGCGCACGTTGTAATTCCTTTGGACCGGCTCCCTGCGGGGGCCGGTCCTTTTTATGTCCAGGACGTTCCGGGTGACCGACGGGAAAATCGGGTTTCCCCGGCCGTTATGGCGGTCGTCGATTCCGCCGATAGTAATGAAGAGAAGCGGCTCTCGTGGATCGGCGCCTGGAATCATCTTGACAGCGGCGGAAAACATTGTATTATGCCTATGGTTACTTCGCTTGGCTGCGGTCCTTCATGTCACTGATTTCTGAGGCCGAGATGCGTGGAACGGATAACCCGATGCCCTTGAAAATGCGTTCATGGATTTGGGCTGGAGTTCTGGCAACCATGCTGGCGATTCTCTGTTCCGCCATCGCCCAGGCCGGCCGGCCGACCACCGACCCGCTCCCGAATTCACCGCTCGAATCCTTTCCGCCTACGGCCGGATCATCCCTGGAACAGCGGGCCGATTCTCAATGTCACCAATTGGCCTACTACTGCCCCCCCTCCTGGTCCTGGACGATTCCCACCCAGTCGGAATACGCGGCCATGCGGTTCACCGTCATGGAACCGGATACCTCCTTGGCGGCCATCGACCTCGGCTTGGTCGGCGCTCAGAGCTCCGGCACCCCCGGCCTGCGGGTTTTCATCTGGCCGGATAACGGCGAGGGCCTGCCCGACACCTCCCAGATTCTGTTCGACACTGCCTTCGCCTTCGCCGAACTGGTCTGGTTTCCCGCGATCTTTTCCATCGATATCTCCACGGCCCAGCTCGCCCGCCACGGCGACTTTCATGTCGGCTGGACCATCGACGCCACGGACGATTCCGATGCCGTCATTGCCGTGGCGCGGGACGACGGCTCCTGCCCGTCGCAACGCAGCAGCATCTATCTCCACGACGAATGGAAACCGTTGTCCTCCGTGGCGCTGAAAGATTACAATTTCCAGGTGGCCATCACCGCCTGCAATTATGACTTCGACGGCGACCAGGTGCTCAATGACGTTGATAACTGCCCCAAAGTCGCCAACCCCGGCCAGGAAGACGGCGACGAGGACGGCTTCGGGGACGCTTGCGACAACTGCCCGGCGGTGATTAATACCGGCCAGGAAGACCAGGACGTCGACGGAATCGGCGACCTCTGCGACAACTGCCCCATAACGGTCAATCCGGACCAGCTGGATGCCGATGCCGATTCCCTCGGCGATGCCTGCGACAATTGCCCGCTGGCGCCGAATACGGACCAAATTGATACGGATGGCGACGCCATCGGAAATGCCTGCGACAATTGCCTGATCGTGCCCAATGCCGATCAACTGGACGGCGACGGCGACGAAATCGGCGACGCCTGCGACAATTGCCCGACGGTGGTCAACGGCGATCAGGTCGACGGCGACAACGACGGGCTGGGCGATGCCTGCGACAGTTGTCCGTCCGATCCGGCCAACGATGCCGACGGTGATGGCGTGTGCGGCGATGTCGACAACTGCCCCGCCGTGTCCAATGCCGATCAGCAGGATGGCGACGGCGACGGTTTCGGGGACGTTTGCGACAACTGCCCGGCCGTACTCAACGCCGACCAGGCCGACTTGGATACCGATGGTATCGGCGACGCCTGCGACAACTGCCTCACCGTCGTCAATCCGGATCAGCTCGACGCCGACGCCGACTCCCTCGGTGATGCCTGCGATAATTGTCCGGTTCTGGCCAACCCGGACCAGGCCAATATCGATGCCGACAGCCTCGGCGATCTCTGCGATGCCTGTCCCCTTGATCCGGCCAATGATAGCGACGCCGACGGCATTTGCGGTGACGTCGACAACTGTCCCACCGTTGCCAATACCGACCAGCACGATTTCGACGACGACGGCATCGGGAACGTCTGCGATACCTGCACCGACGGCGACGGCGACGGGTTCGGCCATCCCGGATATCCGGCCAATACCTGTCCCGTCGATAATTGCCCCGATATTCCCAATCCCGACCAGACGGATACGGATACCGACGGTATCGGTGATCCCTGCGATACCTGTATCGATACTGATGGGGACGGGTACGGCAATCCCGAATATGGCGGCAATACCTGTCCCGATGACAATTGCCCGGTGGCCGCCAATCCCGATCAGCTCGATACCGATGTCGACGGTATCGGCGACGCCTGCGACGCCTGCCCGAACGATTCCATCAACGATCCCGACGCCGATGGATACTGCGCCCTGGCCGACAACTGCCCGTTTTTGTACAACCCCGATCAAACCGATTCCGACGGCGACGGCATCGGCGATCTGTGCGAAAGCGGCGATACGGTCCTCATCGATGTCGCCGAGTACGGCCTGACCCTGGCCGAAGACACGTTATGTTCCGGCGTGCATTATGAGTTCCGTCTCTGGTTGAAAAATACGGTCCATCTTGGCGGCATGAGCACCGGCTTCGAGGTCACCAGCCCGGACAGTGTCGGCTGGAGCTGGAAGCGCGTGACCGGAGGATGGGGCCCCGGCGGCATAAACACGGGCAAGGCCTGCATCACCGTGGTTCCGGGCAGCCGGATGGACCCCGTCTATGTCATCTGGGATCTGGGCGGATTCATTATCAAAGAGGAAAATGTCGACGGCCTCGGCGCCGATACCCTGCTTCTGGGCGGCCTGGCCCTCGATTACGGTCTCGAATCCGGCCCGCTGGAGCATATGCTTTCCCTGCATTTCACGCCGACGGTTGCGGTCAACGATACCGGCACGATCTGCATCGACAGCGTCTTCGTCCCCCCCTCCGGGACCTTCGCCTTCGTCGATCTCGAAGGGCGGACGTTTGCTCCGGATATCTACGGCCCGTTCTGCTGGACGGTGGCGCCGCTGCGCGGCGACGCCAACAGCGACAGCGTAATTAATGTCGGCGATGCCGTCTACCTGATCACCTACATCTTCCGATCCGGTCCGCCCCCGCAACCGCTGTCGGCCGGCGAGGTCAACGGCGACGGGTCCGTCAATATCGGCGACGCCGTCTATCTCATCACCTATATCTTCCGCGGGGGACCGCACCCCATCTGTCATTAGTCATGGTCTCGATCGTTCGATGGATTCGCCGTCATCGGTCCGGATCAGGCATCGGAAGTGGGCGTTTCTATTTTTCGGAACGAGAGAACACCAAATAGGCTTTCCCCTTCGGCGTCAGCTCATAGTAGGTATGATTGCGATGCTTGATCCATTTGCCGGGGACAATTTTGGCCCGATACCGAATCATGGTCGGTTCGACCCGGGCCAAAAGCGCCAAGTCGCGCAAGCGGGCATGACGCTTGAATAGGTCGCCGGCGTCGAGGTCGAGCATGGCGGCCACCTGCCGGGAATAATCCACGCCATACCGGTCATGGTGATCGAGAATGCGAAAGTCGATGGCGTCGAGCCAGCCGTAATCATCGCCCGGCCGGAAATCCTCTGAGGCGATAATATCGTCCCATATCAGGCCGACCAGCCGCCCCGGTTCAGCCTTGGCCAGATGGACACAGCCGGCGCGATGGACCCGGATCGGCCCGTCATGACTGCAATATCCGGTGATGACGTCGCCGACCGCCGGCCGGCAGCATCCGGCCAGCGTGTATGCCTCCTTGAGCTTCATCGCGGCGTCGGATTATTTTTCGGCCGGATATCCAACGGGCATAATTAACAGGGAGGCTTCCGTCCCGCCGTCAATTCCCAACAGGTCATTGACCTCCTGATCGAAATAGGCCCCCACCGCCACCGTCCCCAGATGCAGGGCGGTCGCGGCCAGATAGATATTCTGGCAGATGGCGCCGGCTTCCATATAGGTATACCGATAGCCCCGATCGGCGTATTTCCGGGTGGAACGGTCGAAGCGGGCAGTCAAGACAATATTGGCCGGAGCGTTTTTGACGCCTTCCTGGTCTAGGGCCGCCGCGGCCAAACGTCCGCCGAAATCTCCCTCGGAGACCAGCACAAGGCTGCTGTCGGCCAGCCGGAAGTGATACATCCCCGCGGCCAGCGAATCGACCGACGTCGCCACCAGGTAGAGCTCGATCGGAAAAAGTCCGCCGCCCGATGGAGCCGAACGCAAATCATACGCTCCCAACCGATGAGTCAAACCATCGGCCGCGGCAAGAATGGCACTCAGGTCGCCGGCCTCCAGCGGTTTTGCGGAAAAACTGCGGATCGAGCGCCGCGACGCAATCGTCTCGCCCAATGGCATGTTCAGCGGAGCCGGGGCCGGCAGGGGCGTGGCCTGATGACCTGGATATCCCTTATAGAGAGGGACCTCGCGGCCATAGGCGATATGCGTTCCGGCAAACCCGCTTTCGGTAAGACCGGTCTCCCGATGAAACCGCGGACCGATAGAGAGGGAATCACTCTGGCCAAAGGCAAGGGTGGCCAGGGCCGCGGCCGACGCGGTGGTAATCCAGAAACATAGCTGTTTCATCGCACCCTCCCCCGAAAGGCGTATGGACATGATTATAACCGAACCGCCGCCGGGAAACCCGGCGGCGGTGAAACATCAACTGTTGTAATACATTTCGAATTCGAACGGCGTGGGGCGAATCCGGATCTGGGAAACCTCCTTGCGCTTGAGGTCGATCCAGTTCTCGAGAAGATCCTCAGTGAACACCCCCCCCGCCAGCAGGTAATCATGATCCTGCTCCAGGGCCAACAGCGCCTTGTTGAGCGACGTCGGCAGTTGATGGATCGAGGCCAGTTCATCGGGGTGCATATGGTCGAGGTTTCTATCCAGAGGCGGTCCCGGATCGATTTTGTGCTTGATCCCGTCCAGTCCGGCCATGAGCATGGCCGCGAACCCGAGGTACGGATTCATGGTGCCGTCCGGTGGCCGGAATTCGAACCGCATCATCTTGGGATCGCGCTGGTATCCGGGAATGCGAATACAGGCGGTGCGATTGCCGACGGCGTACGTCCCCGCCACCGGCGCCTCGAACCCGGGAACCAGCCGCTTGAAGGAGTTCGTGGACGGGTTGGTGAAGGCGAGGAGGGAATCGACATGTTTCAGAATGCCG
Source organism: Candidatus Zixiibacteriota bacterium (assembly GCA_012797915.1). Classification (GTDB taxonomy): domain Bacteria; phylum Zixibacteria; class MSB-5A5; order GN15; family JAAZOE01; genus JAAZOE01. The sequence continues at coordinate 6,267 of JAAZOE010000417.1, forward strand.
CCGACATAATGAAGGCCGATGTCCGACAACCGGCTGCGCCCGGCTTTGTGATGGAATCGCGACCCGCCGGCATCCCGGAGATATTGATGCACATGCATCCCCGAACCCGGTTCATTAAACAACGGCTTGGGCATGAAGGTGGCCGATTTTTTCATCCGAAAGCATTCATTCTTGACGAAATATTTAACCAGCATCGACCGGTCGGCCATGACCAGCAGCGGGGCGAACTCCACCTCGATCTCGTGCTGTCCCCCGCCCCCGACTTCGTGGTGATGATATTTCAGCTCCACCCCGACCTGCTTCAGCATGGAGGTGATGGTCGACCGGAGATTATAGGTTCGGTCCATCGGCGGGGCGACGTGGTACCCCTTCTTATAGGGGATTTTATACCCCAGGTTTTCTTCGTCGTCGGGGGCGTTCCATTCCGCCTCCATGGAATCGATAAAATAGAACGCCCGGTCAGGACCCTGAAAGAAGTTGACCTTGTCAAAGACATAGAACTCGAATTCCGGACCCATGATCGCTTCGGTACCGGGCAACATGCGGCTGAGGTATTTTTCGGCATCGGTTGCCACCCGCCGCGGGTTGCGCGAATAGGGGGTGATCTCCTTGCCGACATCGAAGATGTCGCAGATGAAGGAGATGGTCGGCGTATCATAAAAGGGATCCCAGAAGACGCTTTCGGGATCGGGAATGGCGATCATGTCTCCCCGCTCGATGGAGGAGAATCCGGGCATAGAGGAACCGTCAACCCCGACGCCGTTGGTGAACAATTTCTGGGTTAAATGGGCGATGGGCAGGGTGCTATGGTGCCAATTCCACGGAAGGTTGCAGAATTTCAG
>JAAZOE010000418.1 GCA_012797915.1 Candidatus Zixiibacteriota bacterium
AACTGGCCGGCAAGGAATTCGACCGGATCAACAGCCTGGTGCAGACCGGCGCGGCCAATCAGCAGCAGTACGACAAGACCAAAAATATTCTCGACCAATCGCGGCTGGCTAAAAAGGCGGCGGCGGCGGCGCTCGATGCGGCCGCGGCCGATCTGGAAAAAATCGACAGCGACATCGCTCTCTTGCATAAACAGCTGGCCGATTGCCGCCCCATCGCCCCCTCCGGGGGGACCGTCGTCACGAAGTATGTCGAAGGCGGGGAGTTGACCTCCGTCGGCAAGCCGCTGGTGAAGATGGCCCGTCTGGATACGGTCTGGGTCAAGATATATCTCCCCTCGTCTGATCTGACCCGCATCAAACTCGGCGATATGGCGAGCATTGACCCGGAGGATGGGAGAACGACGCCCCTGCCCGGCGCGGTGACCTGGATATCGCCGGAGGCCGAGTTTACGCCCAAGAACGTTCAAACAAAGGAAGCCCGCGCCGATCTGGTCTATGCCGTCAAGGTAACCATCCCCAACGAGGGGGAACAATTGAAAATCGGAATGCCGGTAGTGGTGACGATACCATGAGCGTGGTCGAGGTCACCGGGTTATCGAAGCGGTATCAGACCCTGACGGCGGTCGATGGCCTCAACCTGTCGGTCGAGGCCGGAGAAATCGTGGCCGTGGTCGGTCCGGATGGAGCCGGGAAGACCTCGCTTTTCCGCGCCCTCTGCGGCCTGATTGCCTTCGACACCGGGTCGGCCGTGGTCGCCGGGATGGATGTCCGGACCGACATGGAACGGATTAAGCCGCTGTTGGGATACATGCCGCAGAATTTCTCGCTGTATCCCGACCTGTCGGTCGAGGAAAACCTGCAGTTCTACGGCGGGCTGTTCGGTGTACCGAAGGATCGGTATGCGGCCTTGAAGGAACGCTTGTACCGGTTTTCCGGATTGGCGCCGTTCGGAGGACGCCGCGCGGGAAACCTTTCGGGGGGGATGAAGCAGAAATTGGCGCTCAGTTGCGCCTTGATTCATGAACCGAAGGTGCTGGTCCTCGACGAACCGACCACCGGTGTCGATCCGCTGTCGCGGCGGCAGTTCTGGGACATCCTGCTGTCGTTGCGGCGGGACGGCGCGACCATCATCGTGGCCACCCCCTACATGGACGAAGTCGCCCTGGCGGATCGGGCGGTCTTTATGCATCTGGGTCGCAAATTGGCCGAGGGTACGCCGGAGGAGCTGCGCCGGCGGTATCGGGGCCGCATCTTTCGACTGGCCGTCGATCCGACCGCCGAACAAATGACCCGTCTGGCCGGCATCGAGGGAGCTGCGCCGTACCGGTTCGGCGCCGAGGTACACCTGTACACCCCGGCGGACATGACCGCCGATCGGGTCAGGGAACGTCTGGCCGCTTGCGGCCTGACCACCCCGGTCGAGCCGATCGCGGCCGGGCTGGAAGATGTCTTCATCCAACTGATGGGGGCGCAGTGATGGACTACGCCGTCACCGTCGACCAACTGTCCAAGACCTTCGGGACTTTCACCGCCGTCGATCACATCAGCTTGACCGTCGATTACGGGGAGATTTTCGGTTTCCTCGGGGCCAACGGCGCCGGCAAGACCACCGCCATCCGGATGCTCTGCGGCCTGTTGCGGCCGACCTCCGGCACCGGCACGGTCAACGGCTTCGACGTCAACCGTCAGTATGAGAAGATCAAGCCGAGCATCGGGTATATGTCGCAGAAGTTTTCCCTTTATGGCGATCTGACCGGCCGGGAAAACCTGCGATTCTATGGCGCGGTGTATGGCCTGTCCAATTCCCGTCTTAAGGACCGGATTGCCGAATTGACGGCGATGCTCGAGCTGACGGAGTTTATCGACCGCCTGACCGGACCGCTGCCGGTCGGCTGGCGGCAGCGAATCGCCCTGGCGGCGGCCATCATCCATCGCCCGCGCATCATTTTTCTGGATGAACCGACCGGCGGGGTCGATCCGGTTTTTCGCCGCCGCTTCTGGGAAATCCTCTATTCCCTGGCCGACGAGGGAGTCACCCTGTTCGTCACCACGCATTACATGGATGAGGCCGAATTCTGCCGCCGCATCTCGATCATGCATCAGGGGAAAATCGTCGTGATGGGTCCGCCCCGGCAATTGGTCGCCGCCCACGGCCTGCCCAACCTGCAGGAAACATTCATTCACCTCATTGCGGAGCGACCGGTCGATGGGTAAGGTCCGGTGGATTATCGGCAAGGAACTCCGGCATATCCTGCGGGATCCCCGGTCGCTGGTGATCGCCATCATCATGCCGATCATGATGACCTTGTTGTACGGATACGCCATCAATCTGGATATCAAGAACATTCGGCTGGCGGTGCTGGATTACGATCGGACCTCGGCTTCGCGCGATCTGGCCGCCCGCTTCCACCATTCCGCCTATTTCACACGGCCGCTTGCCGAAGCCGCGCTGTCCGATCCGGAAGCGGCCCTGAAACGGGGCGACGCCCACGCCGTGTTGATCATCCAGCCGGGGTTCGCCGAAGCCCTGCGCGACCTGGCCCCGTATCAGTTGGGGTTGTCCCTGGACGGCGCCGACGCCAATCTGTCATCGGCCGCCGCCGGGTACTCCAATATCATCATCCGGCAGTTCCTGGCCGACCAGCTTCCGGACGGTGCGACGCTTCCCGGGGTCACCCTGTCGCAGCGGGTGCTGTACAATCCCGATCTGAAATCGTCGCATTTCTTCGTCCCCGGCCTGATCGCCGTCATCCTGATGATGATCTCGGCCCTGTTGACCTCGATCACCATCGCCCGCGAGAAGGAAAGCGGAACGATGGAACAATTGCTGTCGGCTCCGGTCCGTTCCCATCAGGTTATTCTGGGCAAAGTGATACCGTACATCGGCCTGGCGCTGGTCGACGGTATCCTGGTTTTGGTCATCGGCGTTTTCCATTTCGGCGTGCCCTTCGCCGGGTCGATGGCGCTGTTGACGGTCTTCGGTCTGGTCTATATCACCGCCGCGCTTTCCCTGGGCATCCTGATCTCGGCGCTGGTCCGGACCCAGCAGGTGGCCATGATGGCGGCCCTGGTGGTGACCGTGCTTCCCTCGGTGATGCTGTCGGGGTTCATCTTCGATATCAAGAACATGCCGCCGATGCTGCAGGCGATCACCTATATCGTTCCGGCCCGGTATTTTCTGCTGATCATCCGCGGGGTGATGCTGAAAGGCTCGGGGCTGGCCGTGCTGTGGGTGCAGGCGGCGACCCTGATCGCGTTGACCGCGGTCCTGTTGACCGCGGCCGCCAAACGGTTCAAGATGAAGATCGGATAATGGGTATGCGAACGGTTCTGGCGCTTATCCGCAAGGAATTTCTGCAGGTGTTCCGCGATCATAACATGCTGCGGGTCGTTTTCCTGATGCCGTTCATCCAACTGCTGGTCACCTACCAGTTCGGCAATCGCCGCCGTCATCCGCTCCCGCCAGTTCTCAGGCACCTGGAGCGACATCAATGCGGCCACGACTTGCGCCTCCGCCAGGTCTGCCTCGATGCTCGTCTGGCTGCAATCATGGCCCATCTCATACGCCCGGCACCGGTAGCGCCGCACTCTCCGGTCGCTCTGCGCCCGCAATTTGTGCTCACACTCCCCACAGTAGAGCAGCCCACTCAACGGATAAGGCCGCCGTTCCCTTG
>JAAZOE010000419.1 GCA_012797915.1 Candidatus Zixiibacteriota bacterium
GCCGCACCTGTTTGAGCGTCACGACAAAAGCCGAGGTGTCGGCACGCTTTGCGGTCAGATTGGTTCTACGATTAAGCGTGATCTTCTCCGACTGCCACCGTCCCTCGGCGAATCGATAGAAAACCTCGACCCGATCGGGAAAGCCACTGCCGACCAGATTCCCGCCAATCTCGACATCCGAGTATTTCACCCGTTCGGCATCGCCGGGCGTGACAGTCAGAGTATATCCCGGCGGAGGAGCTACTCGGGTCAATGGCTGAGAATAGACGGCAAAAGCGGTCGAAAACAGACCCGGCCAGACCAGGCCAATCAACACGGCCGCGGCCGTTGCCACGATGGCCGGACGGAGTTTCCGGCGGAGCGTCGCGCCGGAGACGATCTCGTTGAAATCGATTCCCTGAGTCAAATCCAACGCCTGCCGGACTGTCAAGTCAACCAACGCCTGCGAGAAATTGGTCCGGGTGATATCCAAGTCACGGAACTGGAGCGCCGCCACCAGCCGTCCCTTCAATTCCGGATGACGATCCTCCAGATGGAGGGCCGCTTTGATGATTCCCCGCTCCCGGCGGGCCGGCAGGAGGGCATACCGATAGAAGGCGTATCCCAGCCCAATCATGCTTCCGGCCAGGAGAATCACCTTGACCGGAATCGGGATGATAAATGCCGCCGCCAGAAGCGATAGACCCAGGGCCAACGCCGCCAGCACGGTCACCATCACGGCCAGCCCGGCCAGCCAGACCACCGCCTGTTTCCGGACCACCGCCTGGGCCAGTTTCTTTTCCAGTTGCGTCAGCTCATTCATGTCAACCTCGGCAGCTTCCCTGTAGTACAGGACGGCATTTGTCGCGAGAAGTTCAATGCGTCAACGAGTAAGCCACGATATTCAGGCCCATCCTGAGGGCATCCTGGCGTTTTTCCGGCGGGTCGTTGTGCACCTGCGGGTCTTCCCAGCCGTCGCCGATATCCGACTCCTGCAGGTAATAGAGTACCAGCCGCCCGTTGATGTTGATTCCCCATCCGGTGGGCGGCTTCTTGTCGTGTTCGTGAATCTTCGGCGGCCCGTTGGGGAAATCGAAAAACGAATGATAGATCGGATGGTCGAAAGGAATCTCCTCGAATTTCTTCTCCGGGAACAGCTCGGCCACCTCCTTGCGGACCGAGCCGTCCATGCCGTAGGAATCGTTGATAAACAGAAATCCCCCGGCCAGCAGGTAGGTCCGCAGTCGCTCCCGCTCGGTATCGGTCAGGCGAAATGTCCCGTGTCCGGTGGCGAACAGGAACGGATGGGCGAACAACTCCTCGTCCTCGACCGAAACGCTCTTCTCCTCCATATCGACCGGCCAGGCGGTCTGCTCGCGGATAAACTGCAACAGGTTCGGAATCGCCGAACTGCCCCAGTACCAGTCGCTTCCCCCGCCGTATTTTAGCCGAGCCACGCTCAGGGCATTCGGGTTGACCTTCCGGACCGTGTCGGCCTGGCTTCCCTGCCTGAGAAGCTGGGATAGCGACGGAATAACCGGCTGGTCTTCCTGTTGCGCCAAGGCCGTCGAAATCATCGAGGCCAGCACCCATACTAATACAACCGCGCGTTTCATAGCATCCTCGAATTATACTACAATTACGGATTTTTCGGTCAAAAAAAGCGGCCCGTTCGGAGGATTCCGATACCCGGGCGCTGCGCGGTACCATCCGGGACGGACAAGTCCGCAATCGAGTCCCCGGCCGATCCTCAGATCGGCCGGGAGTGACAACCGCTTTTTGTTGCGCCGGGCGGCGGGATGGTTGTTTCTTCCGGCAGAAGAATCGCCACCCGTCTAAACTGGGAGAACAGACCATGCCGTTAGCCTCGCTGATCAAGATGTATGAAAAGGCCGTCAAGCAGTCGTATGCCATACCGCAATTCAACGTCAACAACCTCGAATTCGTCCAGGCGGCGCTGGAGGTGGCCGAGGAGCTTAAGGCGCCGGTGATCCTGGCGGCGTCGACCTCGGCGATCAAGTACGCCGGGATCGAGTACCTGATGGCGATGGTCCGGGCCGGCAGCGCCAAGATGACTGCGCCCGTGGCGATCCATTTGGATCACGGGGCCCGGGTCGAGGACGCCAAGATGTGCATCGACGCCGGGTTCAATTCGGTCATGATCGATGCCTCCAAGGAGCCGCTCGACGAAAACATCCGGATCACCCGGGAGGTGGTGCGGATGGCTGCGGCCAAAGGCGTCTGTGTCGAGGCCGAGCTGGGACGGCTGGGGGGGATCGAGGACGACGTTCAGGTCTCGGAGCACGAGGCGTTCCTGACCGACCCCGACGAGGCCCAGCGGTTCGTCCGAGAGTCCGGGGTGCACGCGCTTGCCATCGCGGTCGGCACCAGCCACGGGGCGTACAAGTTCAAGCATGAGCCGAAGCTGGCCATGGACCGGATATCCGAGATCAAGAAGCGGACCGGCATCGCGCTTGTCCTGCACGGGGCCAGCGGGGTGACCAAAGAGTTGCTGGACAAGGCGGCCAGGTACGGCGCGCAGTTGCCGGGCGCGATGGGGGTGCCGGACGCGGCCTACAAGGACGCAGTCGCCCGCGGAATCAACAAGATCAATATCGACACCGATTTGCGGCTGGCGTTCATGGGGGCGGTCCGCGAGGTGCTGACGACCAAGCCCAGCGAGTTCGATCCGCGCAAGATATTGGGGCCGGGCAAGGAGGCGATAAAGGAGCAGATGCGGAACAAGATCCGTCTGTTCGGTTGCGCCGGCAAGGGGTGATGGTTGTTTCCCTCACCCCCGACCCCGCCCCTAGAGAAACCCTCACCCCCGGCCCCTCTCCCAGAGGGCGAGGGGGGCAGGAAAGAAGGC
>JAAZOE010000420.1 GCA_012797915.1 Candidatus Zixiibacteriota bacterium
CTCTGCCCGACGGCACCACCATCTTCGAACGGGTTCTGCCCGGTCCCGACCGGATGTACCCCGATACCGATTCCGCCCCGATCTCGATTGAGGAGGAGCTGATTACCTCCATCCGCGGGCGTCTGCCGTTGTCCGTGCAGTCCCGGATGGAGCAGCTCCGAGCGTGGGGGATACCGGAAGACACGCATGGCTACCTCCTCCGACGTAATCTGGTCTGGATCATCGAAAAAATCATTGCCGATTTCGGCCTTCCGCCGAAATTCGTCGGGACCTTCTTCGGCCATCATCTCCGGCACATGGAAACCCGCCTGTCGCCCTCGGCCGAGTTCAACGACTACACCATCTACGGCCTGTTTAAATTCCTGAACGGCCGCGGGCTGGATAAGGAGGCGGCCAAGCTGATGCTGCCGGAGCTGTACACGCACCCGCACATGGTCTTCGATTCCGTCCTGACCGCCAGCGGATTCCGGCCATATTCGGCCGATGATATCCTGGCCTATCTGCCCAACCTGCGTCAGAAATACTCGGAAATCAAAACTTCGAAACGGCCCGAGGCCGAATGCGACTGGATTATGGGACGTCTCCGCCCCATTGCCGTCGGCAACATGCCGCTGGCGGAATTACGCCGCCACGTGGAAAAGGGGACGGGTCATGAGTGAGATGTTCAAAGGATACAAGGGACGCGCCCTGGCGGCGCTGAAGCAATACAACGTCCGCGTCTGGGGGGAGACCCAAATCAGGTCCACCCGCGGCGATTTCAAAGGGATCATCCTGCCCCGGTCGGAAAACGACGACGACCGGCATATCGTCCTCAAGCTGGCCAACGGGTACAACGTCGGCATCGCCGTCGAAACGATCACCGACATGAAGGAGGTCGGCTACAAGGAGGCCCATTACAAGATTCCCGAAAAGGAATTCCCGATCACCCCCAACAAGCCGAACGTCAAACTGCTCGGCACCGGCGGAACCATCGCCTCGCGGCTGGATTATCGAACGGGCGCGGTCATCCCGGCCTTTTCGCCGGGGGAACTGTATGGCGCGGTGCCGGAGCTGGCCGACATCTGCAATCTGACCACCGAAAAGCTGTTTGCCGTCTTCAGCGAGAACATGGGGCCGCAACAGTACATCACCCTGGCCAAGGCCATCGGCAAGGAAATCGAGAAGGGGATCGACGGCATCATCATCGGCCACGGCACCGACACCATGCACCACACCGCCGCGGCCCTGTCGTACATGGTCCAGAATTCCCCCATCCCGATCATTCTGGTCGGTTCCCAGCGTTCCTCCGACCGTCCCTCATCGGATGCCGCCCTCAACCTCATGCATTCGGCCAAGGCCGCCGGGGAATCGGACATCGCCGAGGTCATGGTCTGCATGTTCGGGCCGACCTCCGACGAGTACGGGCTTCTGCACCAGGGGACGCGGGTGCGCAAGATGCATTCCTCCTACCGCTCGACTTTCCGCACCATCGGCGATATTCCTCTGGCCATGGTCAGCCGCGATAAAATCATCCCCATCAAGAAAAACTACAACCGGCGGCGCAAGGACCGCACCGCCGCCATCCTGCCGTACTTCGAGGAACGGGTGGCCATGGTCTATTATTACCCCAATATGCACCCGGACATCATCGATTCCCTGGTGGAAAACAAGTACCGCGGGATCATCATCGCCGGCACCGGGCTGGGGCATGTCAATAAACCGCTCTACCCGGCCATCGACCGGGCGGTCAAGGCCGGGGTGGCTATCTACATGACCGTGCAGACCCTGTGGGGCTTCGTGCATATGTTCGTCTATGACACCGGCCGCGACCTGATGAGCCTGGGAATCGTTCCGGCCGAGAACATGCTGCCGGAGGTGGCCTACATCAAATTGGGTTGGGCGCTGGGACAAACCGATGACCTGTCCAAGGTCAAGGAACTGATGCTTACCCCCATATCGGGCGATATTACCGAACGGGAACCGTACGACGGCTATCTCATCTTTCAGGGCGGGGTGCCGGAGGTGCGCGAGTTCCTCAAGACCATCCATAAATAAAACATCGGCCGCAGGAGTCCCTGCGGCCGATGCCGCTATCCGTTTTCTTTTCCGGGTACCTATATCTTGGCTTTGATTCCGGCCGTCACCAGGAAATTGGAGTAGTTGTACACGCCCTTGTTGGAGACGTTGTTGGTGTACTCGACATTGACGGCCGGTTCGATGAACAGCCCGCTGGGCAGTTTCATCGGATACTGCACCCCCAGGTATATCCGCGTCTGCCAGTCCTCGCGCCGGGGGGCGTTGAAGGAGCTGGCGTAAAACGCCGTCAGGGGGTCTCGTTCGATGGTCTTTAGATACATCTTTTCCCAATACCCGATCCCGGAGGTGATAATCAGGCGGGGCACCAGGTAGGTCTTGATCCCGAAGGACATGTCGTGCCCCTCCCAGACCGAGGCCCAAGGGGAGAGATACTGCGTCGCGAAACCGTAAATCAGGGCGCCGTCGTAGTTGGTGAATACCCGACGGGTGAAAGTCACATTCAGGCCGGTCTTGTCGCCCAGGGGACGGGAGATGCGAGGGGAGAGGTAACTCAACCAGAGATTGCTTTCGGCGTCGCCGACCCAGCGGAGGCGCCAGTCCTCGTAGACAATGGGGAAGATTTCTTCCGGATCGGGCGGCAGGGAATCCTCGAACAGCGGCAGGATGTCTTTGTGCAGATAGTTGGTCCGCGAGAAGCCCCCTTCGAGGTCAAACGTGAACGCATACGGCAGGGCGGCATTGACTCCGGCGTAAATGTCCCGGGAGCGGATGTAGCTGGTCTCGGCGTTCACGTAATGGGTCATCCGATGAGAGACGCCGGACCGGACCGCCACCCGGGGCATCAGGTTGTAGGCGGCGCCGACATTGAGCTGAGCGATGTTATTGTCAAACCCGCTGAAATCCTTGTCGTATTCCAGCATGGTTCCCTTGGCGGTGATATACAGCGACAGGGGAGAGGTTGACGCCAACGGCAGGTAGGTTGCCGTGATGCCGCTGGACATGTTGTTGAGGCCGATGAACTCCCGGTAAAAGGAATAATCGTTGTTGACCGTGATCTCCAAACAGGACAGGGGATACACCTTCACCTTCAGATTCGAGGATAGATACAGATCGTAGGTGCTGGTGGAATCGCCGAGGAGGTTGCCGTTGGAGCCGGTGGAGAGCGTGTATTCGCCGCCGATGACTCCGGCGGATACGGTCTGGACCAGGCCAAGCAGGCAGGTCAGGATAAAAACGTGGAGAAGTCGGTTTCTTAAAAGTGGCATACACCCCCCGCACACCCGCTGCTGAGACTGCCGATGCCGATATCATTGCCGGGGCCGAATTTTTCATCGGCGCCGAATCCGGCCCGATGGGGTTGGATGGCCCGGGTCGGGAACTGCCGTGCGCTGAAGGCGGCGGCATGATCGGTATCTTCGGTTTCCACCGGCGGCGTGTAGCCGGCGTCGAAGACGTTCCCCAAAACTGCCTCCGGGGCCGGTTCGTCGGCCGGCGCAACCGGCGTTCGCTCGAACCGGTCGGGAATGGTGTTGCCGTCGAGGTCGGCCAAATTATCGTCGATGCCGTCGCCGTCGAAATCGACCGCGATGGCCGCGGCCTTTGCCGTCTCGGCCGCCGCGGCCGAAGTCGTCGGCGCCAGAATCAGGGCCAGCATCACCAGCGCCGCGGAAAACGCGCCATACTTTGTCATATCGATGTCCTCGCCAAGCTGTTTCCCTCCGGGCGCATCACCATGCCCGAAGGTACCGATGGTTTGCGTTCGGGGAATCTACCATCCGGCGGCCGTCGGAGCAAGCGAATTCGAACCTCTTTCGACGGCCGATAAAAAACGGGGCCGAAACGATTCGGCCCCGTCGGGAAATCAACGATCAATCGCACCCCGGTTCAGGGCCGGAGCGGAACACGAAATTAACCACGAAGACCGCGTCGCCGACGTTGATGTTGCCGTCGCAGTTGGCGTCGCCGCAGTCGAAA
>JAAZOE010000421.1 GCA_012797915.1 Candidatus Zixiibacteriota bacterium
ACCTCGTTTCCGATACCTTCGCGAGTATCCGTTCCAATAAAAGATTATACGTTGCCGGGGCCGGCCTGTCAACCGGTAAAGTGGACAATGGCAATCTTAGAAGGCGAAAAGGATGGTGAAATGCAGGCGGTGGCCGGCATCGTAGATGCCGCTGCGGACCCGTTGGGCATAGTCCAAACGCACCGGACCGGCCGGCGACAGAAAGGCCACCCCGGCGCCGTAGGAAAAGAGGATATCCTTTATTCCGATCTGGGTGAACGATTCGTACCCGTTGCCGAGGTCGGCAAAGATGGTTCCCCAGAATTTCCAGAAGAACGGAGCGCGTAATTCCTGATTGAAAATGACATAGGCATTGGCCCCCAGATTGGTGCTGTCGGCGGCGGCGGCGGTCCCGGCGGCGCGGGGGCCGATGGTATTTTCCTTGAAACCGCGGATGGAATTGGCTCCGCCCAGGAAGAAGCGATCGGTGGAGGGGACGGAATGGGATTCGCCGAACTCCTTCACCCAGCCGGCCTTGAACCGGGTGGCATAGATGGCGGTCCCGATCGCCGGCTGGTACCGCGCCCAGGAAAATTCCCCTTTGAGGAAGCTGTCGTCGCCTCCCAAAAGACCGCCGACGTACTGGAAAAAGTAGGTCGTATAGGAACCGGATTGCGGGACGAACTTGTCCAGACGGGTATCGCGTATCAGGGTCGCGGAGAGTTTGCGGCGGATGCTGATGTCCTGCTCCTGACGGATCAACAGGGCGGCGTCGGGGCTGACGCCATAGATGTTGACGTTTTCGTATTCTCCGGTGATGACGCCGTAGAGCTGTTCGGACCATTCCTTGCGGGTCGACAAGGCCAGACTCCAGGTCTGAATCCGGTACGGCTGGGTTTGCGAGGTAACCCCCGGCTCGAACTGGGCGGTCAGGGAAAGCGGCATCCGGAAGTCCAAAAAGCGCGGCTCGGTGAAACGGACCTGGAATCGGTGCGACAACGGCCGCCACTGGGTAAAAATGATATACCGGGAATTGATGGAGAACTCGATTCTTCGGGAAACGAAAATGTTTCGTTTTCCCCAGGCCGCGGAAAAATCCCAGATCAGGTCCTGCAACGAATCCTGCCCGGCGCCGGTCTTGACCGTGACGAAATGCGGTTTGCGTTCGATGGCCGAAAAACTGAAGTTGGGAGTCGTGTCCATCGCCGACGCCGCCCCGGAGGGTGCGGCGGCGATGCCGAGGTTGACGGCATTGAACAGCCCGGTGGCATAGAGCCGTTTTTGCGATTCGATGATTTTATCGCGGCTGTACACCTCCCCCTCTCGGAAGGCGATTTCGCGGCGGACTAGATAGGGGGCGTAGTTATGCAGGTTCTTGACCTCCAGACGGCCAAACCGGACCTTGGCCCCTTCATCGGCCCTGAAGACGATCTTTGTTTGGGCCGGCCCGACGGTGCTGTCGATTAACTGCCGCACGACGGCATACGGGTACCCGTTGTTGGCATAGATCGTCTTGAGGTCGAAGACGATCTGGTTGATGATGATCGGGTCGACCGGCGCTCCCGGTTTCAGACGGCCGGTCTCCTGCACCAGGCGGGAAAAGAACGATAATGTATCGGTCGCCTGCAGGGCGACACTCCCGACCAGAAACCGCTCCCCTTCGGTGATCCCGATCATCAGGCGAGCGGTGGAATCGGGAAGGCGGGGTTCGAAATGCTCCGCCACCCGCACATTCAGGAAACCGGCCCGCAGATAGATGAATTTGATTTCGAGGGTGTCGCGATAAATACTGTACCGGAGGACGCGGTTCCGCGATCCGGTGCGGAACGACTCCCAGAACGAATTCTTGCGGGAGAAGAGATGGCTCTTGATCGTCCCAGCGGAGAAAAACGTATTCCCTTCGATATCGATCTGCGAGATGAACGGCCGCTTGGCCAGCCAGGCATTGTAGGCGACATCCTGCCCAAGGCCGCTGGAGGCCGTCGCCGAACCGGCCTCGGCGATCAAAATCAATGCCGCCAGCCCAAGAAAGATGCTGAGATGCCTCCGACCCGCCGTCATCAGTATTCCCAGTTGAGTTTCAGGTTGAGATGATACAGGTCGGCCTCATCGCGCCGTCCCTCGAAAACATAATGCTTGCCCAACCGGAACTCCGCCCCGACCTCCTGACCCTGCTGAAGGTTGAAGGTGCTGCTGCCGAAGACGTACAGGTTCGGCAGGGTGTAGGTGCCGATGGTCAGGCGGGTGGCCAGGGGATCGAAGGTCCGGCCCAGGCCGGGATCGATCTCGAACGTTTCCACCCCCAGACTGCGGGTGCCAAAACGGGAGACCTGCGAGGCCAGCATCCCGACGCCGCCGAACGTTATCCGTTGAGTGACCGGCGAAGCGCCGGCTTCGGTTTCCGATGGACGGTAATTGGTCAGAAGCGCCGG
>JAAZOE010000422.1 GCA_012797915.1 Candidatus Zixiibacteriota bacterium
CGCCCAAGGCCGAGCTGCACGAGACGGTCGAGGTGGGACCGTACACGATCATCGAAGAGAACGTGATCATCGATGCGGGCTCGAAAATCGCCAGCGGGGCGCTGATCGCCTCGGGTGCGCGGATCGGCAAGCACGTCCGGATATCGCACGGGGCGGTGATCGGCACCCAGCCGCAGGATTTGAAATTCGGCGGCGAGGAGACGATCGCGGTCATCGGCGACAACACGGTCATCCGCGAGTACGCCACGGTCAACCGGGGCACGCGGGAAAGCGGCTCGACCGACGTCGGCCGCGACTGCTTCATCATGGCCTACGCCCACGTCGCCCACGACTGCAAGGTGGGCGACCACGTCATCATGGCCAACGCCGTCAACCTGGCCGGGCACGTCCATGTCGACACCTACGCCATCATCGGGGGCGTCGTGCCGGTGCATCAGTTCGTCCGTATTGGCGCCCACTGCATGATCGGCGGCGGGTTCCGTGTCCAGCAGGATATCTGCCCCTATTCATTGGTCGGCGGATACCCGTTGAAGGTGATCGGGCTGAACCAGGTGGGGCTCAAGCGGCGCAACTTCCCCAAGGAAACGATCCAAGCGCTGCAGAAAGCGTTCAAGATACTCTTTTTCTCCCGGTTGAACACGACGCAGGCGCTGGAGCATATCCGCGGCGAGGTGGAGCAAACCGCGGAGGTGCGCGAGGTGGTCGCCTTCGTGGAAAATTCCCCCCGCGGGATGGTCAAGTAGGTGAATGCGTCGACCACGGACGGCAGGCGAACGATCATGAATACGATCAAATACGGTGTCATCGGAGTCGGTTCGCTGGGACGGCATCACGCCCGCTGGGCGGGGATGTTGGAAGGCGTCGAATTGGTCGGCGTGTACGACCGTCTCCCGGAACGGGCCGCGCAGGTGGCCGCCGAACAGCGTTGCCGGGCGTTTCCGGCGGCGGAGGCGCTGACTGAGGCCTGTGACGCGCTGTCGGTGGCAGTGACCACCTCCGATCACTGTGATATCGCCCTGAAGGTCATCGAGGCCCGTCGTCATCTCCTGGTGGAAAAACCGATCGCGGCCACGCTGGAGCAGGCCGACCGGATGGTGGCAGCGGCGGAGGCCGCCGGGGTAATCCTGATGGTCGGGCATATCGAACGATTCAATCCGGCGGTGACCGCCCTGGCCGGATACGACCTCTCCCCCCGCTTCATCGAGGCTCATCGCCTGGCGGCGTTCAATCCCCGCGGGGCCGATGTGGCCGTGGTGCTGGATCTGATGATTCATGATATCGACCTGGTGCTGCATCTGATTAAAAGCGCGGTCGAGCGGATCGATGCCTCGGCGGTGGCGGTGGTTTCGGACACGGTCGATATCGCCAATGCGCGGCTGACCTTCGCCAACGGCGCGGTGGCCAACCTGACCGCCAGCCGGATTTCGCTGAGGCCGATGCGCAAGCTGCGCATTTTTCAGAGCTCGGGGTATTTCTCGCTGGATTTCACGGAGAAGCAGGCGGATTTATACCGGATGCTGGCGGGGGCGCCGCAGGAGGATGAACTGGCCGTGCCGCTGGGATTGTCGGGCCGGAATCTCGGATACCGTAAGGCGGGAGACAAATCGCAGGATATGTTGCAGGCCGAACTGGCCGCGTTCGTCGACGCCGTCCGCGGGAACCGGCCGCCGGCGGTGACAGGGCGCGAGGGGCGCGACGCGCTGGCCGTGGCGCTGGCGGTGATCGAACAAAGCCGGCAGGCCTCGGGCCGGTCGGAGATGCATGGGCGGTAACGGCTGGATATGTATGTCGGCCGGCGACCCCTCGGCCGATTTCCCCGGGAAAAATCTAATCGACCACCTGCGGCAGGATTGCCCGGAGGTTGGCATATTCGGTCTGGGCGGACCGTTGATGCAACGGGCGGGATTGGAGCCGTTGGCCGATGCCCGGGACCTGGCAGTCATGGGATTTTTCGAAGTCGTTCCCAAGTTTTTCTATTTCCGCCGGCTGCTGAAGACGGTAACCGAGACGATTGCGGAGCGGCGGCCGAAAGCGGTCATCCTGATGGATTATCCCGGATTCAATCTGCGCCTGGCGAAGCGAATCAGATCGCTGGGAATTCCGATCGTCTATTACATCTCGCCGCAGGTATGGGCCTGGGGCAAAGGCCGGGTGGCGGCCATCAAACGGCTGGTCGATCTGATGCTGGTGATCTTCCCCTTCGAGGAACCGTTCTTCCGCGAACAGGGAATCGACGTCCGTTTTGTGGGCCATCCGGTAGTGGATCGATACCGCGATGTGCCCGATAAGCAAACCTGCCGGGCCGGACTGCGATATGGCGGCGATGACCGCATCATCGCTTTCCTGCCCGGTTCGCGAAAGCAGGAAATCGCGCGCATGCTCCCGGTCATGATGCGGGCGGCCGATGTGATTAAGTTTGATCTGGGCCGGGTGCGGATGACCCTGGCGGCGACGCCGAATATCGACGAAGACCTCTACCGCACAATGGTCGGCGGCCGAGAGATCGACATTCGGACCGGGATGACGCCGGAAATCCTGGCGGCCTCCGATCTGGTGATCACCTCATCGGGGACGGCCACGGTCGAGGCGGCCTATTTCGGGACGCCGATGGTGGTGGTGTACAAGACCGGTTTCGCCACGTATCAAATCGCCCGCCGGCTGGTGTCGCTGGACAGCATCGCCATGGTCAATATCATCGCCGGGCGGAAGATCGTGCCGGAGTTGATTCAATCGCAGGCGACCGCCTCGGGCATCGCCGCCGAGGCGCTCACTCTGCTGCATGACCCTTCCCGGTACGACACGATGGTGCGGGATCTGCGGCAGGTGCGCGGGGCCTTGGGTGACGGCAATGCCGGGCAAAAGGCCTGGGAGATCATTCGGCAACGGGTGATGATATGTTGACCGTCTACAAGATCATCGTTAATCTGGCCTACCTGGCGGTCTGGCCGTATCTGGCAATCAAACGGCGGGGCGGCAATGGGGAATGGCGGCAACGATGCGCGCTTCGGCCGGATACGTATCTTCCGGCGGACCCCGGCCGGTATCTGTGGGGGCATGCAGCCTCGGTCGGCGAGGTGCAGGTGCTGCGGAAACTGTTTTCCGCCCTGCAGGCCGAGCGGCCCGACTTGGAGTTCTGCATTTCAACTTACACCCGCACAGGGCTGGCCCTGGCGCAAAAACTGTTTCCGGAGGCCAGGGCGATTTTCTTTTTTCCCCTCGATGCGTATTTCACCTGGTCGCGGTTTTTCGGCATTTTCCATCCCCGGGGGGTGGTCATGGTCGAAACCGAAGTGTGGCCGTATTTTCTGCAGTGTTGCCTCAGGCGGGCCATCCCCATCATTCTGGCCAACGGGCGGGTATCGGAGAAATCATTCAAGCGGTACCGCCTGGTTCGGCGGTCGCTGATGGCGGTACTGCGCCCCTACCGCCGATTCCTCATGCAGACGGCCGATGATGCGGCGCGGATCGTCGCCATGGGGGCGGAATCGTCCAGAATAACCGTCACGGGAAACATCAAGCATGACGCCGTGGCCGCCGGCGATACGAAGACAGGCCGCGATGAGATTCGGAAACGACTAGGGCTGGCTGATTCGGCATTGTTGTTCATCGCCGCCTCGACCCGTCCGGGCGAGGAGGAAATCATCGCGCAGGCGCTGGAGCGGATAACGGCCTTCCCCGGCACGCTGCGTTGTCTGCTGGCGCCGCGCCATCTGGAACGACTGGACGAAGTGAAAGCGATACTGGAACAACATCGGCTTGCCTTTGAATTATACAGCACCCTGGAAACCGGGCGTGGCCGGCAGGCACCGGTCATCCTGATGGACAAAATGGGCGTACTGGCCGGCCTTTTCTACGGCGCCGATCTGGCTTTTGTCGGCGGGACGCTGGCGGATGTCGGCGGGCACAACGTCATGGAACCGGTCGTGGCCGGGGTGCCGGTGTTGTTCGGGCCGTCGCTGGCCAACGTTCAGCAAGCGGCGGATGATATACTGGCGCGCCGGACGGGGATGATGGTGACCGATGCGGCTACGCTGGCCGGGGCGGTCAATCGTTTCACCTCTGGCGATCTGCGGTTCAACAAATATGACGGCAACGGCTCGACGGTCGCGGCCGATTCGGCGGCGATTATCATCCGGGAGCTGGGGTTGTGAACCGTCTCTGGGCAAAGGCGACGGCGGCCCGCGGATGGAGCCGGGCGCTTTGGTCTCCCCTGATTCTGCTGCTTCGATTGACGACTCCGATCTATCAATGGGTTTCCCGTCGTCATCTGGCACGGCGGAAGGCATCTTGCTCCCCGGTCGGACGGGCAAAGGTCATTTCGGTAGGCAATATCACCGTCGGCGGCAGCGGCAAGACGCCGGTGGTTATTCATATCGCGGAAAGACTGATTAGTCTCGGTCGAAAGGTCGTCATTGTTCACTCCGGGTACGGCCGACGGTCGCAAGAAAACATCTTTGTCGAATACGGGAAAGGACCGGATTGTTCGGTCGATGCCGTCGGGGACGAGGTCGCCATGATGGCC
>JAAZOE010000423.1 GCA_012797915.1 Candidatus Zixiibacteriota bacterium
AAAAATCATCGAACGGACCCGGGAACTGGAACAGGCCCAGACCCAGTTGGTCCAGTCGGAAAAGATGGCCGCGGTCGGCCAGCTCTCGGCCGGCGTGGCCCACGAGCTGAACAACCCCCTCGGCGGCATCCTGGGATACGCCCAGTATACCCTCGAAAAGATGAACAACAAGCCGTTCGCCGAATTGAGCGAGAAGGATTTCGAATCCTATAAGAAACACCTCCGCGACATCGAGGCCCAGTCCCGCCGATGCAAGACGATTGTGCAAAACTTGCTCAAATTCTCGCGGTCGTCGTCCAAGATCGACCTGGCCGAGGTGGATATCAACGGCGCCCTGGTGGAGACGATCACCCTCATCGAACACCAGATGACCATGTACAAGGTCAAACTGACCACCGACTTCCAGGCGGGCATTCCTCCCGTCCGGGCCAACGCCGGTATGCTTCAGCAGGTCTTCACCAACATCATCATCAACGCCCTGCACGCCATGCCCGAAGGCGGCGACCTGATCATCTCCAGCCGCCACTCGCCGGGCTTGGGCGAATTCTCCGGCGCCGTGGAGATCAGTTTCATCGACACCGGCTGCGGCATCCCGGCCGAGATCCAGAAGAACATTTTCGAACCGTTCTTCACCACCAAGGCCATCGGCAAGGGGACCGGCCTGGGGTTGTCGGTCAGTTACGGCATCATCAAGGAGCACGGCGGCGAGATCAAGGTGGAATCGGTCGTGGGCTGCGGCACAACCTTCACCATCATCCTGCCCCTTGAGAAAGCGGCCGCGGCGGCCGATACATCGACTGGCGGAAGCCGGCAGTTTACGGGAGAACAGGTGTAGGCATGGCCTTTGACGGACGCATACTCGTCGCCGACGACGAATCCATCATTCGGGAGTTCGTGGCCGAGGTATTGGAGGAGTACGAGGTCATCCATGCCGTCGACGGCCAGGACGCCATCGACAAGATCCCCGAGGTGAAACCGGACCTCATCATCACCGACATCAAGATGCCGGGCAGGGGCGGCAACGAGGTGATTAAATTCGCCAAGCGGTTCGACGCCCAGATCCCCGTCATCGTCATCACCGGCTACACCTCCCTGGACATCGCCAATGAATGCGTGCGTCTGGGGGCCGATGGGTTCCTGTCCAAACCGTTCACCATCGCCCAGCTCCGCCAGGAAGTCACCCGTTGTTTCGAGGAACGTCATGGCGCATCAGGAACGTAACCATCGGGGCGATACGGGGGCGCTTCGCGTTCTGGTCATCGACGATTCACCGGTGATCCGGGATATGCTCGTGGAGGTGCTCAGCGACGACGGCTATATCGTCGACACGGCCGTCGACGGACAGGCCGGCGGCGAGCTGGCCCTGGCCAACGACTATCTGGTCATTCTCTGCGACGTCCATATGCCCGAAAAGAACGGCCTGGAGACCGTGCGGCACATCATCACCCATAAACCCGGAGCCCAAATCATCATGACCGACAGCCTGCCCGACAAGATGGCCCACCAGGCCCGCCGGGAAGGGGCCCTGGGCTGCCTCCAGAAGCCGTTCGATCTGAACGAACTGCGGCAGTTGATCGAACGCATCCGGCACGAGGGGACGGTAACCATTGACCGATAACACCCACAGCGACGGTTCCTCCATCCTCGTCGTGGACGATGAGCAAATCGTCCTCAACCTGGTCGAGGATACCCTCACCGACGAGGGATATACCGTCACCACCACCCTTTCGGCCCACGCCGCCATCGAGCTGGTCAAGAAAAACTACTTCGACTTCGTCCTGACCGACATCCGCATGCCGGAGATGAACGGCATCGAACTGATCAAGCAGATCCATCAGATCGCCCCCACCGTGGGGGTCATCTTCATGACCGGCTACGCCAACCTCGATACCGCCAAGCAGGCCATCAAGGAAGGCGCCTACGATTACATCATGAAGCCGTTCGAGCTGTCCGAAATCCGCCAGGCCATCGCCCGGGCGGTGCAGCAGAAACAAAACGCCACCGAAGCCACCCTGTCCCAGGAACTGAACAAGATCACCGGCCTGTCCAACCTGATGTACGCCTCCGGCGATCCGGTCTCGCTGCTGCAGCTGTCCCTCTCCTTCGCCGTCATCCAGGGAAGCGGCGAAATCGGCGTCGCCGTCTATTACGACCGCCACGCCGAGGAATTGGCCGTCA
>JAAZOE010000424.1 GCA_012797915.1 Candidatus Zixiibacteriota bacterium
GTCAGAAAGGCCAAATCCAACGCCGTGTCATCGAGCTGAATGCCCCCTGCTATATTGACGAAAATGTCGTTGCCCCCCAGCATGACCCCTCCCCGCTTTTCCAGCACGGCACTGATGATGGCCAGCCGTTTGCCGTCGATACCGGAGGCGACCCGTTGCGGGGTGCCGTAGGGCGAGGTCGTCACCAGCGCTTCCACTTCCACCAGAAACGACCGGCTTCCCTCCGAGGCCGCCGAAATCACCCGTCCCGGCGATGGTTCCGACCCGGCCGAGGTCATGAATATCTGCGACGGATTCTTGATTTCGACAAGCCCGCCGCCGGTCATCTCGAAGACGCCGATCTCGCCGGTCGGGCCGAAGCGGTTCTTTTGGGACCGAAGGATGCGATAGAGATGATACCGGTCCCCTTCGAAATAGAGGACCGTATCGACCATATGTTCCAGCACCTTGGGTCCGGCCACCAGACCGTCCTTGGTGATGTGCCCGACCAGAAACAGCACCTTTCCGGTCTGCTTGGCCAGTTCGATCAATCGCGACGATGACTCCCGCACCTGGCCGACCGTTCCCGGCGGGGAATCGAAGGCCGAGGAAGCGACGGTCTGGATGGAATCGATGATGATGAACTGGAAGTCGTCATGGGCCAGAGTGATGATCTCGTCGAGGTCAGTGATGTTGGCCACGCTGACCGCCTCACCGGCGATGCCGAACCGGTCGGCGCGGGCCTTGATCTGTTCGACCGATTCCTCGCCGGAAAGGTACAAGCTGCGCGATCCCCGGTGGCCGTAGATATCGGCTACTTGGAGCAACAGAGACGATTTGCCGATTCCCGGTTCGCCGCCGACCAGCAGGGCCGAACCGGGCACCGCCCCGCCCCCCAGCACGCGGTCGAACTCCTCGATGCCGGAGGCGATGCGACGGCAGTTTTCGACCGAAATCTCCGGGATGCGGCGGGCTTCGACGGTCTTAGCCTGATGTCGACGGGATGGCGACGGCGCAACGATGGCTTCTTCATGCAGGGTATTCCAGGCGCCACATTCGCGGCATTGCCCCTGCCAGCGGGGATGCATGCTGCCGCAATTGGTGCAGAAAAAAGCGGTTTTCTTCCTGGGGGCCGCTTTCATCAATGCACCGCAATCGGCCCGGTCGACAGACCGTTGATGAACTGGCGGACGATCGGGTCAGATGTGGTCCGGGTGTCCTCGGGGGAACCGTCGAACACGATGTTTCCCTGATGCAGCATCACGATCCGGTCGGCGATTTTGTAGGCCGAGGCCATATCATGCGTGACGGCGATGGAGGTGACCCCCAGCTTCTTGTTGACGTCCACGATCAACTCATTGATGACCATGGCCGTGATCGGATCGAGGCCGGTGGTCGGTTCGTCATAGAGCAGGATGCGCGGTTCGGCGGCGATGGCCCGCGCCAGGGCCACCCGCTTCTTCATTCCGCCGGAAATCTCCGCCGGCATCTTGTCGCCGATTCCCGGCAGCCCGACCAGGGCCAGCTTTTCTTCCACGATATCTCTGCTTTTAGCCGGTTTCAGATGCAGACTTTCCTTGAGGGCGAAGCCGACGTTTTCCGCCACGGTCATCGAGTCGAAAAGCGCCCCGAACTGGAACAACACCCCGATTTGCCGACGATACGACATCAGGTCGTCGCGCGACAGCGCGAAGATGTTCCTGCCGTCCACGGTCACGGTTCCGGAGTCCGGGCGCAAAAGGGCGGCGAAATGTTTCAAGAGCACCGATTTGCCGCAACCCGATTGCCCGATGATGACCACCGATTGGCCGGTGGCGATCTCCAGGTCGAGGCCGTCGAGGACCGTCAAACGACCGAACCGCTTCTGTAATTTCTCGACCGTGATCATATCTGAAACAACAACGTCGCCATCACGTAATCGGCCACCAGGATCAGCACCGCCGCGCTGACCACCGCGTGGGTGGTACATCGCCCGACCCCTTCGGCGCCGCCTTCGGCGGCGAAGCCGAAATAACATCCCATGTAGGCGATGATGGCCCCGAAACAGGAAGCCTTGACCAGTCCCGAAACAAAATCGCGCATCAGGAAGAACTGCCGAAATCCGTTCCAGAAGGTCTCGTATTCCATCCCCATGAATCCCAAGGCGACGCCCATGGCACCGAGGACAGCGATGAAATCGGCCACGATGGTCAACGCGGTCAGCATGATGATCCCGGCGACGAACCGGGGCATCACCAGGTAGCGGATCGGATCGACGGCCATCGATTCCATGGCGTCGATCTGCTCGGTGACTTTCATCGATCCCAGCTCGGCGGCGATCCCGGCCCCCACCCGTCCGGCCATGACCAGGGCGGTCAGCACCGGAGCCAGCTCAATCAGGACCGCCTTGCCAACCGCGCCGCCGAGGTATCTCATGGGCACATAGCTTTTAAACTGATACCCGGCCTGCCAGGCCGACACCCCGCCGGTAAAAACGGAAGTGACCATCACCAGCCAGATTGACTTCACCCCCATGAAATACATCTGGGCGGTGATGAGATGCAGGGAGGTGAACAGATGCCGCAGGGCGCCGACCGTCCGCCCGAGCATAATCGTCAGACGACCAAGACCGCTGAGAAGCGCTGCCGGACCGTACCTGCTGGTTATGATATCCATATCTAAAACGGAACCGAGGCCTCCGAGGGAACTCCATATCCGGCGGCCAGATTCTCGAATCGGGCAAAATCTTTCAGGAACGACAGCATGACCGTCCCGGTCGGGCCGTTGCGTTGTTTGGCAATGATAATTTCCGCCCGTCCTTTGACTTCAAGCAGTTTGGGGTCTTCCGGGTCGAGGCCGGACAGATAGTATTCGGGGCGATAGACGAACATGACCACGTCGGCATCCTGTTCGATGGCTCCGGATTCGCGCAGGTCGGACAACTGCGGCCGACGGTCGCCGCCGCGCGTTTCGACCATACGCGACAGCTGACTGCATCCGACCACCGGGACGTTCAATTCCTTGGCCAGCCCTTTAAGGCCGCGGGTGATTTGGGAGATTTCCTGCTGCCGGTTTTCGGCGTGACGGCTGCCGCTCATCATTTGCAGATAGTCGATGACGATCAATCCCAGATCGGCCTGCGACGCCAAGCGACGGGCTTTGGCCCGCATCTCCAGCACCGTCATCATGGGAGTATCGTCGATATAGATCAATGCCTTTTCCAGCGGCCCGGCGGCGCTGGAGAGTTTCGGCCAGTCCTGCTCCGACATCCGGCCGGTCCGCAAACGATGCGACGACACCTTGGCCCGCCCGCAGAGCATCCGCAGGGCGAGTTGTTCCTTGGACATTTCCAGCGAGAAGACCGCTACTGCTTTGCTGGCCGCCAGCGACAGATTCTCGGCGATATTCAATACCAGCGCCGATTTGCCCATCGAGGGCCGTCCGGCGATGATGATCAGGTCGCCCCGGTGCAAACCGGCGGTGATGGCATCCAGATCGGTGTACCCGGTCGGATAACCGATCAACCCGCCTTTGGTTTCGACGTAATTGTCGATCGCCTCGAAAGTGTGCGGCAGCAGGTCGGCGATGCGGGAAAAATCCGAACGAAGCTGTCCCTCGGAGATATCGAACACCTTCTGCTCGGCCTCATCAAGGAGATCATCGACTTCCTTCTCCTGCCGATAGGCCTGATTGACGATATCGGAGGATGCCTCGATCAAATCCCGGAGGGTCGATTTCTCCAGGATGATGCGGGCATAGTACTCGGCGTTGGCGGCGGTGGCCACGCCCGAAGCCAACCCGGCCAGATAAGCCCGTCCGCCGCAATCGGTCAACTCCCCGCGCCGTTCCAATTCCTCGGCGACGGTCGTGATGTCGGCCGGTTGCGACCGTTCATAGAGGGCGATGATGGCCGTGTAAATCTTGCGGTGAGAAGCCGAGTAAAAGCGCCGTTCCTGCCGCAGGATCTCCACGGCCCGGGCGACCGCCCCCTCATCTATCAACATCGCCCCCAGAAGCGCTTGTTCGGCGTCCTGCGAATGGGGCGGAATGCGTTCCATCGTTTTAGTCCCCTCAGGCGGCGTTGATCCGGTCGTACTCCGCCTTCAAGAGTTTCATATCTTCCCACGTATCCCGCTTGTACTCCGGGAATCGCAGGAGCGCCGCCGGATGATACGTGACCAAAAGCGGCGTGTTCTCGAACCGATGCCAAATCTTGCGCAGTTTTCCCAGCGGCGTGGTTGTCTCCAACAACCCATGCGCCGCAATCCGTCCCAGAGCGCAGATCATCTGCGGATGAATCAGGCGAATCTGTTCCTTCAAATAGGGGATGCAGAGGTGCATCTCATCCGGCTGGGGATCGCGGTTGTTCGGCGGACGGCATTTGAGAATGTTGGCGATATAGACGTCCTGCCGGGTGAATGAAATCGCTTCCAGGATCTTATCCAACAGCTTCCCGGCCCGTCCCACGAACGGTTCCCCCTGCAAATCTTCATCCCGTCCGGGCGCCTCGCCGATAAATATGATTTTGGCCTTGGGACTACCCACCCCATAGACGAATTTGGTGCGGGTCTCCCCCAACGGGCATTTATGACAGTTGCAGATGGCCGCCCGATGGTCGTCGAGGCTGGCGTATTCCGGCGCGGGCATGGTCGACTCGGTCTCTTCAAAAAGAGATGTGGCCACGGCCGTCGGCGCGGCCGGCAACGGGTCGATCGGTTTCTGCTTTTTCATCCCCGCCTCGAATATGATTTCCCGATGACCCAGATCGGCCTGGCATTCCATCGCCCGCCGGGCCAAATCATACAGCTCCCTCAGCTCGTCATCACGCCCCATGCCGCAGGAGATACTCCCAAATCCTTTTTGCCACCGCATCCTTGGAAGCCGGTTCCATCCGGACGACTTCCCCGTCTTTGGATAACACCGTCACCCGATTGGTATCCACGTCGAATCCGGCGCCCGGTTCGACGGCGTTATTTACTACGATATAATCCAGCCGTTTCTCTGTCAACTTCCGGCGGCTGTTTTCTACATCATTTTCGGTTTCGAGCGAAAACCCGACAATAATCTGTCCGGTTTTCCGTATCGTCGACACCTGTTTGAGGATGTCGATGGTCGGGGTCAATTCCAGCGTGATTCCGTCCGATCCCTTTTTCATTTTCTGCTCGGCCGTGTGAGCGGGACGATAATCGGCCGGAGCCGCGGCCATGATAAGATAATCGGCCCCCGGCAGTTCCGCCGTCACCGCTTGGGCCATCTGCTCGGTCGTTTCAACCTTGACCACCCGCATCCTTTCCGGATCGGGCAGAGCCGTCGGGCCGCTGATGA
>JAAZOE010000425.1 GCA_012797915.1 Candidatus Zixiibacteriota bacterium
AGGGTGCGGAGCGCCTGCTCGGCGGCTTGGCGTACTTGCTCGTCGTGGTATCCGGCGGTCGCCAACGCCACAGCGAAATCGGCCAGCCCCGACGCGCGGAGAGGGTTGTGGTGTCTGGCGGTGACCAACGCCTCGGCGATAGAGAAACAGTCATGGACTTCGACCAGGTCGATATCCTCCGGTTTCATGCCGGCCATCTCGTACGCCTTTTTGGCCGCCAGTTCGGTCGATTTCAACCAGATCATATTCTCGCGCTGATGGAGCGCGATGGTGTCGGTCGCCAGGCCGGAGCCGATGATCTTGATGATCGGCTTCTTGAGCTTCTTGGCGATATCGACCGTCGTCAAAATCACGGCTGCGGCGCCGTCGGTAATCGGCGAGCAGTCGAGGATATGCAGCGGATCGGCCACCAGCACGCCGTTTTCGACGTCCTCGATCTTGATCGGGAACGGATACTGGGCGTAGGGATTTTTGGCCCCGTTCTGATGGCTTTTGAACGGAATGGCCGACAGTTCCCGGCGGGTGACTTTATATCTCTGCATGTATATCCGGGCCATCATGGCATAGAGGCCGGGGAAGGTCACGCCGTGGAAAACCTCGTATTCCTGATCGGCGGCGGTGGCCAGGGCATAGGTGGCGCCGTCGCCGGAGACGTCGGTCATTTTCTCGACGCCGCCGGCCATGACGATATCGGACAGGCCCGAGGCGACCTCGATGAAGGCCTGGCGGAAGGCCAGACCGCCGGAGGCGCAAGCCGATTCGACCCGCCCGGCGGGAACGTTCTTCTGGCCCAGATAATCGGCCATAATCGCGCCGATATGTTCCTGGCCAACGAACAACCCGCCGGACATGCATCCGACCAGCAGGGAGTCGATATGGTCCACGCCGGCGTCATCGATGGCATTCAGGCCGGCTTCGGTGAAAATATCGCGGAACGACTTCTCCCAGAGCTCGCCCCACTTCATGATGCCAATGCCGACTACGGCTACATCTCTCATCTCCGTCACCTCCTACTTGTTCTTCAAGATTTTGTGGCGGTACTTGGCGTAGGTACCGTAATCGACATAGATCAGGTTTTCATCCAGCAGCTTCGTCGTCCGGACGGCCAGATCACGGACCTCGTTGATCCGGTCGGTCACCTTCCAAACGAACGCATCCGATCCGGCCCCGGAACCGTACGAAACCATCAGAATCATATCTCCCGGCTTGGCGATGTCCAGGGTCGAGGTCAGACCCATCGGGGACGCCCCGGAATAGGTGTTCCCCAGTCGCGGGGAGAGCCAGCCCGGTTCGATCTGTTCCTTCTTGAAGCCGAGCATTTCGCCGACCCGCAGGGGAAACTTGCCGTTGGGCTGATGGAAGACGACGTAATCGAAATCCTTGGCCGTCATCTTCGCCTTCTTCATGATCGCATTGGCCGCCCCGGTGACGGTGCGGAAGTAGGCGGGTTCGCCGGTGAACCGGCCGCCGTGCTGGGGATAGAACTCATGCTCGCGCCGCCAGAAATCGGGGGTGTCGGTCATGAAGGAGTGCGTATACAACGCCTCGGCGAGAACGTTCTTGGTGCCCATGATGAAGGCGGCGGCGCCGGCGGAGGCGCTGTACTCGAG
>JAAZOE010000426.1 GCA_012797915.1 Candidatus Zixiibacteriota bacterium
AATCACTTTGATTTTTCCGTGAGTTCGGCGTCATACGTTGTATAAGAAACGAATGGCTGTATTCCAAACGTGAGGAGTGATGATGAGAAAGAGTAACCGTTCCCTCGGACACCTGCTGACGGCGGCCGTGTTGGCCTGCCTGCTGCTCGGAACCGGATTGGCCTTCGGCCAGGATGAAGCCAACAAGGGGCTGGAGAGTTTCAATATGGCCGTCACGGCGATGAAATCCGGAGACACCATCGGCGCCGTCACCGGATACAAGGCCGCCATCGCCATGGATCCGAACATGAGCGACGCCTACCTGAATCTGGGATCGATCTATTTTGCCCAAGGGAGCCTGGATGAGGCCGAAGCCAATTTCAAGAAGGTCACCGAGCTAACCCCGAACGCGACTCTCGGCTTCCTCAACTACGGCAAAGTCCTCACCGCCCAGAAAAAGCTCGATCTGGCCCTGGCCGCCTATCAAAGCGCCCAGCAGATCGAACCGGCCAACATGGAAATCGAAAAGGAAATCGGCAAACTCCAATACAAACTGGGCAAGATGGATGATTGCATCGCCTCTCTGGAGAAGGTCATCAAGACCGACACGACCGATGGCTACTCCTACTACCTCATGGGCATGGCCTACAAGAAAAAGAAGGACGACGCCAAGGCGATGGAGAGCTTCAAAACCGCTATCAGCCGCGACCCGAACGATTTTGAATCAATCTACAATCTGGGCAACCTGTACCTCGGCAAATCCGACTGGGCCAACGCCCGCGCTCAGTTCGAGAAAGGGATGCAGCTGAAGCCGAAAGATTACCGCTGCGCCAACAACCTGGCCCTGGCCATCGAACAGGGCAATCCCGGAAAACTGGATATGGCCATCGCCGCCTGGGAGAAATTTCTGACCGTGGCCAAGAAGAACCCGAAGGCGACCGACCTGGTGAGTCAGGCGGAAGAGCATCTGAAGCAACTCAAGGAAGCCCAGGCCGCCGGTCAATAGATGATGGGCCGGGCAGTAAAAAAAACCCGCCGTTCGGCGGGTTTTTCTATTTTATGGTCCAACATGCTATTTCCTGCTGAAATCCACCCGGGAAAAATCCTCCCAACCGATTTCAGTTTCCTCCCCCCCCTTCTTTCCTTCCTCGGCGGTCGTGATATATATCCCCTTGTTTTCATCATTGACGTCGTTGGAATCCCGCAACCGGAACTCACGGCCGTCCCACAACGTCACCGTCGTGGTCCGTCGGGTATCCTTGGCGATTGCCTGGATCTTCTCGAAGGGGATATCGAAATCCACGCCGCGGTAGCTGCCATCCAGGATTTCCCACGTGTATTCCTCGTCATCATCCCAGCTGATGTACCCGGTGGTTTTTGCGCCGTCTTCATCGCTGACCGTCCCGTGCAATCGTCGGCCGCCGTCAAAATCAGCATAGGCGGGATAGGCCCCCGCCGGCGGTTCCTTCAATTCCAGCGTCTCGAATTCATCCCAACTCACCGTTACCCGGCCCAGTCCCGGATCCGTGATGAGAATACCCCGGTTGCCGCTGTCGATATCGTTGGAGTCTTCCAACCGAACAGACTTGCCGTCGCGGAGAGTGATCTCCGACGCCTGCGACGACAACCGTTCAATACGGACGATTTGCGAAAACTTAATCTTGCGGGTCCGTCCATGTTCGCTGCCATCGATCACATCGGCGGCGAACATTTCATCCATATCCCAACAGATCCATCCGGTATAGTCCCCGGCCCGACTGGTGGTCACCGTACCATACAAACGAGGCCCGAACGCGGAGGTCACCTCACCCCCATCGGAAAACTCGACATGGTCGATATCGTCCCATTCGAGTTCCAATTCCCCTTCCGTCGTCGTTTCGATGACGATCTCGCGGATTCCGCTGCCGAAATCGGTCGACCCCTGCGAGAGCGTTACCCTCCGGCCGCTCTTGAGCAGAAGCTCCACCTGGTCATCATCGATCGGCGTCAGCTCCTTGATATGGCCGACGGCGATTGCCGCCTGGGCCGTGCCGCCCCAGCTTTCCGACCCGATATCGATTCCAAAGACGGTTATTTTCCGTTCCCGATCCCCGTATTTATGACGGGTTGTCTTCTCGGCGTGCTCCGTTCTTTCCTTATACCCGTCGATCAAATCATCCCAAGATGCCTCGTTGAGATCCCACCGGATCGGTCCCTCCAGGATATCACCCCGATCGGTCTGGATTTTACCGTAGATACGCCCTTTTTCGGCCGAGGCCGGCACTGTCATCCACAGCGACGACAGAACCAGGATGGCTATCGCGATCGTCTTGCCGGACATCAGCACCTCCTGTCAATTGTGCTTCTTCCACTGTATTCGACGGTCGTTTCGCCGGAAAGGTTGCCAATAAAAGTACCGTTACAAAGTCCGGGACGCAACAGACTTATTTCAGATACACCATCTTCCGGACAAGGGTCGCCTCGGACGTCGATAAGGCGTAAAAATAGATTCCGGAGGCAGTCGGCCGGCCGGCCTGATCGCGCCCATCCCATATGGTCTGGTGGCTCCCGACTGGCAGGATATCATCGACCAGTCGGCGGATCCGCTGGCCCAGGAGATTATAGACATCCACCTGGACCCGGCCGGCGCGATCAAGAGAGAAGGCGATACGCGTGGCGCCGTTGAAGGGATTGGGGATATTCTGGCCAAGGAGAAGACCGGCGGGACGATGGTCTTCTCCCTGACCTTCAACAGAAGTGGGGTAGGATATCTCGATGAGGCCGGCGTTCAACGCCGGATGATAGATTTGCCGATCATCGGCCACCAGGTAAAATGATTCCGCACCAGTCGATTGGAAGACGGTCGAATCGGCCAGCGAGTCGTTGGCGGTTACGAAGACATCCGCCAGTTGGTACCGGCCCGGCTCCCGAGGACCGACCTCGGAATCGACCGAGATTTCGAGAGTAAAGAGCGACTGGACCGGATCGATCCCGGCGACAATTAGACGGCCCGGCAATGAACCGGGCGTGGGAACCACGGAATCAATCGCCAGCAACTTCGGATCATAGGACAGGGTCAACCGGCCGCTATCGATCGAACGACACTCACAAAGCCAGATCGGCACCTACCCGGCCTTGCCCATTTCGACAATGGCCGGGGGCACAGATATCGTATCAGGCTCATAGATATCAAGGATGATCGGGACATACAGCGGGTTATTAAATGCCGCCGAATCCACGACCAGGAGGCTGTCGGAATAGCGGGCGGGGGACATCTCCCCGGTTTCGATTCGGTAGCGCAGGAAATCATCGTCACTTCCAATGGACGAGTCACAGATCAACCAGGGAATATCCGCAAATGGCTGCCAGTGGGACATTTCTCCGCCGAGATTAATGATTTGAATGGAATCGGCTGCCGATGCCTCCGGCGCCAGTCGGGCGAAAATCGTATCGGGCCGAGCGGTGAGATAGGCCAAGCCATAGGCTATGTTCAGCGCGACTAAAACAGATTCCGGGGAGTTGACCGCCAGGGAATCGGTGAGCACGATATAGGCCTGATGATTCCCCGTCGCCAGCGAGGCAATATCGCATCCGATGGTCACCGAATCGCCGTCGGAGCCAACCGATGGCGTCACGTGGAGCCAGGAAGCCGTCGTTGTCGCCTGCCAATTCAGACTCCCGCTGCCGGAGTTGATGATTGTCAATGCTTGATTCGCCGGTGAACCGACCTCGGCCAAGGCCCGAAACGAGAAAGAATCAGGTTGCGGGATTATCATTGGACCGGTTACGGAAAGGGTTATCGGGACGAAAACCGTGGAGTCGTTCTCCACCAGGTCTGTCAAAGTGATTCGACCGGCATGGGTTCCCCACGCCAGTGAACCGGGCCGGATAGTCACCGGAATCGTATCGGGGGTCGTACCGAGGCTATCGGAAAAGTCTATCCAATCCTCATCGGTCCGCAACCGAAATGGGATTTCGCCGTACCCGGCATTCTCGATGGCGATGGCCACGGTTGTATCCCCTTCGAGTCGGTCACACGAAAGCTCCAGCATGGACGGAGTCGCCAGCAAACCCGGGGTATTGTAGGTAATTACCCGACCATAGACATCGTATTCGCCGCTGCGGTTGTCGGTCCAGGCCAGATACATCCGGTGCCCATCGAGGGCGACATCCGGAAACACCTGACGCCCGGTCTGAATCTGGTTGACAACGAAATTCGCTCCCACCGACTTCCCGGCAGCGTCGAAAACCTGCCCCCCGACATTCCAGTCCCCTCCGGCCGAATCGGACCACACCACAACCGCATTACCCATCCTGTCGGCGGCAACCTTGGGATCCCGCTGAGCCGCCTGCGTGCCGTCGAGGCTGATCTTGAAATTGTTTCCCAGCCGGTTCAACGCCGCATCGAATCGCTGGCCGTAGATATCCGGATTAGCCGGATATGTCCCCGACCTCCAGTCGGTCCAAACGACGGTAATCGTGCCGGTTCCGCCGATGGCCACGGCGGGGAATTTCTGTCGCGTGGTTCCCCCATCGCTGTTCACCCGGATATTGCCGCCCATTGGCTGGCCCAGAGAGTCGCATTTCTGCAGATAAATATCATCGTTGCCGCTCCGTCCATCATACCAAACGACCACCGACCAGCCGTTGGCGGAGACGGCGGTTCCCGGCGCATGATTCGGTGTCGTGGAACCATCATCATTCAGCTTGCGGTTGCTGCCGGCAAAGATGCCTGCGGCATCCATGCCCTGCCCATAGATATCCCAGTCTTGATTGCGCAGATCGGACCATACGACCATGGTCCGTCCCCACCCCGATGCTCCCACTGCTGGTGACTGCCGGCTGGAATCGGGAAGTTCCGCCGTGATCAGACGGTTTGTTCCGACCGGCCCAGTGCTGTCCAGTTTCTGAAAATACACATCTGGCCCAAACGGGTAGCCGTAGTGGCGGTAGTCTTTCCATACGAGATACCCATTTCCAATCCAATCGGAGACCAAATCCGGTTCGGCCTGTACGGCGCCAATCGAATCATCGTTGATGATAAACTCCTGGGCCAGGGCAACTCCATCGGCGCTGAACGACCGGCAGTAGATATCTCCATTGCCGTTCCTGAGGTCTTCCCAAGCGACCAGAAACCGTCCATTGGCGGCAACCGCGACCGTCGGATGATTCTGTTCCGTTGCTGAATTATCGGAAGAGAGACGAAACTCGGCATCGCCATAGGCGCTTGACGAAATCGCCAGCCAAGCGGCCAGAAAAAATACTTGGTTTTTTCGCCATTGATGGTTCATGGCGAGAAGAATATGCAAGCCGCCTGCCAGAGGGGGGGCACAGAGAGCGGACCCGCATGTCATTGCGTGGCAATGTGTTGCCATGTTCGCCCGAACCGCATTATTCGCCCAAACCAAAAAACCGGAATTCTCATCCGGTTTTAAGGGGAATAAACTTCTCATTGGAAGAGGCCCTGCCGCCTCTTCCGAATCGCATTGTGTCAAACTATCTGAAAATCAGACTTTTTTCTTTTTGTGTCGATCGGCGCGTCTGCGTTTTTTCCGCTTATGGGTTTTGATTTTCTGACGTTTACGTTTTTTTCCGCTCGGCATGCATCCTCCAGTTCAGTCCAGTCAGGCCGGTCAAATCGGGAGCTTCGTGATCAAGTTCTTAAACTCGTTGGATGGTTTGAAAACCGGGACCTTGCGATCGGGGACCGGGACGACATCCCCGGTGCGCGGATTGCGGGCTTTGCGGGACTTTCTCAGTTTGATCTTGAAGGTACCGAAACCCCGGATCTCAATGTTATGCCCCGCCTCCAATGACTTCTTGACCGTCGCCAGGAAATTATCGACCACCACGGCAACATCTGTCCGAGTCAAACCGGTTTTCTCAGCAACTTTTTCGACCAGATCAGCCTTGGTCATCTTTGCCTCCTCCCGACAAAACCACCACCTATTGAGTGCACAAACATACAACATCCTCGCAGTTAGCGCAACTAGTTTTATGCCATTGACTAAAGAATTTGGGGCGTTGCCGGGCGCGACCGACGAAATCCGAACGTTACTGATACAGGTACATCAACGCAGGCCCGCCCTTGGCCTCAAAATCCGAAATTTTCTCCATGAACTTCATGCCGCCGGTTAAATAATCCACGAAACTCGGCTCCCGTCGTCGCTCCCTGACGATATCCGGATTCGGTCCGAGACCGGCCAATTCCCCCGCGATACTCACTGCGTCTTCAAACGACCCCAGCGTGTCGACCAAGCCGATATTATAGGCTTGCCGACCGGTAAATATGGACCCGTCGGCGTACGGATAAATCTCTTCCTTTTGACGGCCCCGGGCGTCGGCCACCGCCTCCACGAACTGCTCGTAGGTATCATCGATAACCGCCTTCAACATCCGCTCATCCTCGGCGGTCATCGGCCGGGAGAAGGATCCCACGTCCTTCAATTCGCCCGATTTGACCGTTTCCCAGCCTATCCCGATCTTTTCCATGAGTTTTTGGGCCGTCGGGAACGAAAGGATGACGCCGATGGAGCCGGTCAGTGTTCCGGGATTGGCAACGATTTTTTCGGCGGCACACCCGATATAGTATCACCCGGAAGCCGCCACCGAGGCGAACGAGGCGACCACAATCTTCCCATCCCTGCGGATTCTGAGGATTTCCTGGTAGATTTCCTGCGACGGAGCCACGGCCCCGCCGGGCGAATCGATATGCAACACGATCGCCTTGACGGCCTGATCTTTGTTGTATTTTTTCAGCTGCCGGATGACATCGCTGGAACCGGTAATCTCGCCGGAAATTTCGATAACGGCAATTTTCTCGCCGAAACCGCTGAAGGTCATGTCCGACCGTCCCATAATACTGACGATCGCAAGGATGGAAACAAAACCGAACACCAGAATGCACGAGACGATGACAACCACCGCTACGGCCGTGCGTCGTTTCACAGCTTCTCCTACTCCTTTTCGATCTTCAAGCGCGTCCCGATGGCCAGACTGCTGGCGTCGGAGATGTTGTTGGTCCGCATTAGGGCTCTCACGGTCGTTCCGAATGCCTTGGCGATATCGTGAAGAGTATCGCCCCGCTTGACGACATAGGTCAAGGGATTTTGGATACTCGCCGTCGGTGACCCCATCACTTTCAGTGTCTGCCCGACCCGGATCCGGGCCGAATTGGTCAATCCGTTCAGACTGCGTAAAGTGGCGGTCGAAACGCCGAAACGGCGGGCAATATCCCAGACCGTATCCCCTTCCTTGACGACATACGATTGAGTCTGCTTGGACGACGCCGTCGATGCGGGACGATCCTTCGTCGCCGCGGCCAGGGACTTCTTGTCCACTGGCAGTTTCAGGGTTTGGCCGACATAGATTCGGCTGGAATTCCCCAGGTAATTGATCTTGCGAAGTGTTTCCGCCGACGTTTTGAACGACCGGG
Source organism: Candidatus Zixiibacteriota bacterium (assembly GCA_012797915.1). GTDB lineage: Bacteria > Zixibacteria > MSB-5A5 > GN15 > JAAZOE01 > JAAZOE01. The sequence continues at coordinate 7,394 of JAAZOE010000426.1, forward strand.
CTATCTCCGAAAGATTATCGCCCGACTGAACGATGTAGGTGCTCCCCCCGCCGCCGGAATGACGTTCGCGTTCAGGTTCATATCCGGCGACCGCCTCGGAATTAACCGGCACCGGAATGATCAGATTGTGCCCAGGGTATATTCTCGAGCGCTTGTCCAGGTTATTGGCTTCCATGATGGCGTATTGAGAAACACCGTATTTGCTGGCGATGGAGGATATCGTCTCCCCCTTCCTGATCATATGCTGGACCCAGTTGGATTCGGAGGCCGGCTTGACATTATCAAACCCGGCCCAAAATTGATTACTCGTCCCGGAAGGAATACGCAATTGATAATCCCTGACTTTCGGCGGCGTGACGTCGCGCAAGAGTTCCGGGTTGAGATCCCGGATTACGTCGACCGACGTCCCCGTCAGTTTGGCCACAGTTTTCAAATTGACGCTCTTGCCGACCGGGACAACATCGAAACTGATCGGATCGTCATAGGAAACGTGAAATCCATACAGTTCCGGATTCTTGGCGATAATCGTCGCCGCCATATAGAACGGAACATACTCCTCGGTCTGCTTGCGGAGGTCCAATTCCCAGAAGTCATTGGTTCGCTGGGAGGCTATCGAGCGGGACACGCGGCCGGGGCCGCCATTGTACGCCGCCAAAGCCAATTCCCAACTCTGGAAATCATCGTACAACCGCTTCAGGAAACGAGCCGCGGCATGTGTGGACTTGACGAAATCGCGGCGTTCATCGTACCACCAATTGCGGTTCAGGCCGTAAAGCTTCCCAGTGGAAGCGATGAACTGCCAGGGACCGCTGGCCCGCGCCCAGGAATAGGCCTTGCAATTGAATCCGGACTCGATCAAAGGCAGATAGACCAAGTCGGTGGGAACATCGTATTGCCGCAGGATTTCCGTCATCAGCGGAATAAACTTCCCCGACCGCTGCAGATAGCGTTCAAAGGCATCCCGTGCTATCGTTTGGAAATAGATGATGGCCTTCTTTACCTTGTCGTTAAAAACGATCGGGATATTATAGTCGATCGGCTTCTGCTCCCCTTCCAGTTGAACTGCCGCCTCCTCGCCGACTTCCGGCAGGCTGGACAGCTTTTCCAGAAAAACCGACGGGGAAGCATCTTCGGGCAGTGTTCCCAAAGACAACAAGGTCAATCGGTAGTCGGCGATAATCTCGTTCAAAAGGGTGTTGTATTTCCGGGCTTCCGGCGATATATCGGTCGTATCGATGTCGAGGTCCGCCATGACCTTAAGGGCTCTTTCCAAGTGCAACTGGGCTTCTGCCCACGCCGCCTCCTGATTCGCCGCAACACCTTGGGCAAAATATTCCTCTGCCTGTCGCAACTGGCGCCAGATATCATCATCGACCGCAACCGCCGAATCAACCACGAACCCCTCATCGAATGCCCCAGGGGCATTTTCCAGAATGGTATCGGCTAACTTCAAGTCCGTCTGCGCGTTCTGCGAAACGCTCGGATCCGGATTATTGGCCCAAATCGAAGGAGCCAGCAGAAATACCAACGCTGTTTGTACTAATGTTCTTTTCAAGGCTTTCCCTACGACTAAAGGTTCCGGGTCTATCCGATTTATCGGTTTGCGCTGCTCCGGCCTTTATACAAAAATCCGTCTAAACTGTTGCTATATATCAATCGTTCAACACACTGTCAAGTTTTTTTGGCCCTAAATATTTACGTCCAGAAAGGCCAAACACACCCCCCGACACCGGTTTAAAACCTCTCCGCCGAACCCCTCGATAAACTCTGCCCGCCTCATCCCCCTAAACCAAGTATACTGCCTTTTTGCAAAACGTCGAGTATTTTGTTTGATTGCCTCAATCGCGGACTCCAGCGGGAGACGATCCGCGAAACACTCAATCAACTCCTCGTAACCAACTATTTTACATTGCCTTAGAGCTTCCCGGTCAGGGGAATTATAAACTCCTCTCGCTTCTTCAACCAGCCCCTGCCGGATCATCTGATCGACCCGATTATTGATCCGATCATAGAGTTGCGCGCGATCCGGCATCAAGATCAGCTGTAAAAACCGGAACCATTGTTCCGGAGGCGTCTGGTTTTCCGTCCAATAGCTTTTCGTTCTTCCGGTTATACGAAATATCTCCAACGCCCTAATAACCTTCACCAGGTTATTCGGGTGAATTTTTTCCGCCTCTCCCGGATCAACCTGAGCCAGCATCTTATGGAGGACGGCCGGCCCTTCTCGGGCGGCCAAATCTATCATCTCCTGCCGATATAAGAAGTCATCGTCCGGAATCTCGAAGATTCCCTCAATCAAGGCCCGAAGATATAAACCCGTACCGCCGCATATGATAGTTCGACGGCCTCTGGCGGCAATCTCACCGATCAGGCGCTGCGCGTCTTTTACATAATCAAAGACGGTGTACCTTTGCCCCAGTTCAATGATTCCGGACAAATGATGGGGAACGCCCTTCATCTCTTCGTCGCTGGGGCGGGCGGTGCCGATCCTCAAGGAGCGGAACAACTGACGGGAATCGGCCGAGATGATTTCGGCCCCCAGCTCCAGGGCCAGGGAAACGGCCAGCGATGTCTTGCCGGAAGCCGTCGGCCCGCCGATGACGATAACCGGGATCCGGCCTGAAGTTCGGTCATTTCCGCCCGAACCGCCCATCGAGTTCCTCCCGGCTGATTTTGATGAATGTCGGCCGCCCATGAGGGCAGCAGTAAGGATTATTGGCCGCAAACAGGCGGGGCAACAAACCCTTGACTTCCTCGCTGTTCAATTTTTGACCAGCCATGACCGCGGCCCGGCAGGCCAGCGATTGCGCCACCGACTTTATCAACTCGCCTCCGGCCTTATTGAGCACGGCGATATCATCGAGAATCTTCTTGACCGCAACGGAGGGATTCTGTTCACCGAGCGTTGTCGGCAGCCCCTGTACGATAACGGCGTTTTGACCAAACGGCCCGATATCGAAGCCGAGCTTTGTCAAGAGCATCTGGCATTCCTCAAAGAGCAGATATTCCTCCGCGGTCAACTCTACGGTCTCCGGGAAAAGCAGTTTTTGTGCGGCGGCCCCTCCGGATTCGACTTGGCGAAGCGCTTCTTCGTACAGGACCCGTTCATGGGCGGCGTGCTGGTCGACAATGTACAATTCTCCGGCGATGGTGATGATCAGGTAGGTTCGCCCGGCCCATCCCAAAAACTCGATTTGATCGGACGGGGGGCTCTCGATCGCGGTCGAAGGCTGCTCCTCCGGGGTACGACGAAAGCCCGTTATCTCGCACACGGTATCGACATCACCAGTAGGCGGGGCGGGCGGGGTCGCCGCCGGCGGCAAAGCGCGGCCCCCTGTCGGGAAGAAGGAATGCTGGGGACGGCCATCGGGCGCTGAAAACCCCGAGGCCAGAAAACCCGGGCGCATCGCCCCTCCGAATCGCGGCGAATCGACCGAGGCCGCTCGGGCTCTTCCCGATTCCACGCCCGGGACCAGTTTCCAATCCCGTAGCGCCTTATTGACGATGCGGTAAAGATTATCATGAATGGCCGATTCTTCCGACAACCGCACCTCGGCCTTGGTGGGATGGACATTCACATCGAGATTGGCCGGGTCGATGGTCAGGTATACCGCTGCCAGGGGGTACCGCCCTTTAGTCACCCGTTCGCCATAGCCGGCGGTCACGGCATGAATAATCGAGGACGAGGCGACCGAGCGACCGTTGATGAACAGGCAGACGCGGGAGCGATCATTGCGGGCTTGATCGGGATGGGCCAGGAAAACCATGAAGGAAACGCCGCTCAATTCGACATCGTATTCGACGACGCTGTCGCTTTGGATACCAAAGAGCGCCGCCATCCGCCCGGCAATCGGCTGATTGGCCGGTAATCGGAAGGTCTCCCGGTCGTTGACCGTCAGGCTGACTGCGGCCGATGGACGACTTAGGGCCATTCGTTCGGCGACCCGGATGATTTGTCGC
>JAAZOE010000427.1 GCA_012797915.1 Candidatus Zixiibacteriota bacterium
AGCAGGAGCAACCGGCGGCGGCATGCTTACCAAGCTTGAAGTGGGAACCGTCGCCGGATCACCGGTGGCGGTGGACGACGCATACACGATCCCGGAAGATTCAGGGCCGGCAGTCCAGGCCTCTGTTTTGACCAACGACGGTGGAACTGGGCTGACCGCAGTGCTGGTGAACGGCACCTCGGTTGGGTCTCTGGTCCTTAATGCTGATGGAACCTTCACCTATACCCCCGGTGCCGACTTCAGCGGCACGGATATTTTCAGCTACCAAGCAAGCGACGGTCTGCTCGCCAGTAATGTGGCAACGGTCAGAGTCACGGTGACCCCGGCAAACGATGCCCCGGTGTGATGCATGGTTGCCGCCGAATCCCAGACCAGATCCGGATACCCCTGTTTTTGGCTCCGAGCGCCGACGAAATCCGAGGAAAGATAAACCTTGCCGCCGTCGGAGTAAATCCAGGTCAGCGGGAGCACCCGGGCGGTCAGATTGAAAAGTTCGGCGTACGGGTAGTTGGGCTGCCCGGCGTTGAAGAAGATGGTGTCGATCGGATAACCGGCGGCGAAGATTTCTCCCCAGCGGCCGAAGATGACCACCTTGCCTCCCAGCGACAGGTAATAGCTGATATGATCGAGGATGCCGCCCAGAGTTGGGTCCGTTCCGAAGTTGTCGCCCCGGCCGGATTCGCCCCCCAGAACCATCATCCCGTAGTCGATCATATCCAGGAGGGCGATGCTGCGACCGACGGTGAAGGCCGTATCGGAATAGTAATCGAGTCCCAGACCATCCAACGCCTCCTGCAGGAACTGCCCGGTGAGCATCTCATCGACCAGCCCGGCCGAGGCCTTATTGGAGCGGTTGACGGCCAGAATCCGGTTTGGATCGAGCACGGCGGCTTTCATTGGGGTCGGCTCGATGCCGGTCGTATCCGAAACGTTGCCGTCGCTATCGACTGCGCAGACGCGGTACTGGTGGACGGCCGTCCCCAGCAGGGGATCGTCATCGAGGAACTCGTTCCCCAAAATGGTGTCGGGCAGAAAGGCGCCATCGCGCATGACGGCGTAATGGCTGAAATCGAGCTCGGTGTTGGCGGCCGTCCATTTCAGACGGATGGCGTCCCGCAAGGGCCAGGCGGCCAGATCCGATGGGGCCTGGGGAAAACTTAACGGTGTGCCGTACCCGCTGTTCAGCACCAGGGAGGCCGTACCGGCGGTATCGACGGCGGCCATGTGCAGGACGTAATCGGCGCCTTCGGTCAGGCCGGATAGATTGAAAGCAGTGCTGTCGGCCGGGACCGGGACGGTATCGGTGACCACGTCGATACCATACCGCAGTTCGAAATGGTCGATCCGGTTGGAGGGGATGGTCTCCCAGGTAACCCGCAATGACTGGCCGTCGCCGACATCCTGGACCGATCGGATCATCACCGGCGGCGGGGGAGGGGGATATCCGTCGATGGTGTACACGGTGGCCAGGGAAGCCTTTATGATACGGGTCATGTACTCGAAATTGATATGGGCGTTATCGTCGGAGGTGCCATTATAGCAATGATATTCCGAGGAGAAGATTCCTTCCTGAACAAAGGATACCGGATAGCCGTATTGCTGGAACGGATAGTGATCGGAGGCGGTGGAACCGGCCATGGTGGCGGTGATGCCGACCAGGCTGTCGGCCAGCGTTTTCCAGAGCAGGGAATAGGTCGTTATCGATCCGCAGTAGAGATTGGCCGCGCCGTCATTCGGCAAATGGCCGATCATGTCGAGGTTCATCATGTAGACGATGTTTTCGCCTCGGGCGTAGGCCTCATCGGCATAATGCTGTGAACCCCACAGCCATGACTCTTCGGAATCGAAGGCGATGAAGACGAAGGTCAAGTCGGTTTCCATCGCGGCCAGAATCCGGGCGATCTCGAGGGTACCGACCGTGCCGGAGGCATTGTCGTCGGAACCGGGGCAGTCAGGGACGACATCGAAATGGCCGCCGACAATGATCTGAGCGTCGGGGTATGTGGCCCCCGGCTTGACGGCCACGACATTCTGGCTGGCTACCGGCACGCGATCCCATAACTGGGAACCGGTGAAGCTGTCGATGATGACCGAGTCGTATCCGTACGACCGGAACTGGGCTGCCAGCCAGTCGCGGGCGGCATAGCAGGAATCGGTCCCGGTCAGGCGGCCGCCGAACGCCTCCATCCGCTGCATATATGAATATATCGTGTCCTGACTGACCAGGGATATCAGGGTATCGAGGCCGATATGGTCGGCAGTGGAATTTCGGCTCAGATCCGGCGGCTGGTGATAAAGTAATTGTATTCGATCACCGCGAACCGGGACGAGTTCGGCGGAAGCCGGGTCGCTGTCCAGGGCGTCGACATCCACGGCATACAGGCGAAATCCGCCTTCGGCGTAGACCAGGGGGAAGGCGTCCGTTTTGGCGGTGAATGGGCTGCGGCCGATGGCCAGGCGGTCGATTGATTGGCCGGCGGCGATAAAACGGGCGCCGAGATCGGCGGAGAGGAGTTGTTTAGCCCGGTCGTGGTCAATCAAAACTAGGTAGCCATCGGTCAACGCCGCCACCGGCGTGACCGAAAGACTCTGCAGGCGGGCGGCTCCGGCTTCGCTTGTAATCGTGACTTTGTACAGGTCAGCGGCGTCGACGGCCGCAAACGAGACCGCAGCCCAAACGATCCAACCGATCCATCGTTTCATAATCTACCTCCCCTTGATGGCCGAGAAGATCATCTCC
>JAAZOE010000428.1 GCA_012797915.1 Candidatus Zixiibacteriota bacterium
GAAACATCGCTCGAAAACAGGTGGTGCTGGAAGATGATTAAACTGCGGTGGTCTGCCACGTAGATATATTCGCTGTCGGCGGCCACACCAAACGCATACCCCGGGGTTTCACACGTACCCACCAAAACCGGCGATTCGGGATTCGAAACATCAACCACGGCCAGACCCGGTACATCGCAGGCGACAATGGCATAGGGCCCGATGGAACAAACATCGGCAGGGGCCCCTTCGAGTTGAAAGTAGCAGTCTGCATGCGGGTTGGCTGGGTCGGACAGGTCAACGACGGCAATGCCATCCGTGAAACAACTCCAAACCGCGGAGGTGTTGTTTATGGCGACATCGCCAAGAGGAGCCCCGTTACTGAATCTTCCCGTAAACGTCGGATGCTCCGGATCAGTAATATCATAAATGTCGAGATTCCGGGGATTATTTCCATCTGAGATGACGGCGTAATTGTCATATAGGGCGATTGAACGCCCCATGTAGGGGATGCTCTGACGGGCTAACTCGCGGGGGGCGGTCGGGTCGGAAACGTCGCTGATGACAAATTCCGTGTCCCCAACGGCGAAGGCCAGCGTGTCCCGGACGACAATATCATTTGGGTTTGTCATTGAGACGGTCCCCAGCAACGCCGGCTGGGTTGGATCGGCAACGTTTATAATCTCTACCCCGGAACCGCGTGCCGCCAGGTACAACAGGCTGTCCACGAACTGTCCGGCCGACCCCGAGCCGGGGGTGGAATAATTCCCCCGAATCACCGGCCGGTGCCGGTCGGAATCATCGACCAAAACGACATCCGGCCCAATGTCGTGGTCATTCAACGCCGCCAAAAGCCCGTCGGAGGCGACCAACCCGGTCACCGGGGCGGCCAACGGGTACATCCCGACCAAAGTCGGCGCCGATGGGTCGGCCACGTTCAATATCCGGATGTCCCCCGGCCAAACATTCTCGCCGGAATCGGCCCCGGATTTGTCCCAATAAGGCGTAAAAACGACCAATACATAGGCCAGCGTGTCCACCGTCCGTACCCGCCCGATTTGTGCGTCCTCCGTATACAGGCTCAGCATCCGCGGCTGGGTCGGGTCGGCAACGCTGAAAAAGTACAATCCCTCCGTCCCGGCGGCGGCAATCGCCACCGTGTCTCTGATATCTACCCCCGTCAACTCATCGCCGGGCAACGAGTAGGAACTGAGAATCTGCGGGTGGAGCCGGTCGGCCACATTCACCACCGTCAAAAACGATTCCCACCCCGGTGTAATCATGCTTTTGTCGGCCAGAACCACCAGCGTGTCCTGTATCGACAGGTCGACCGGGTAATTCCCCGTCACCACTCGCCCAAACTCCGGATCGGACGGGTCGATAACCCATAACTCCGCGCACCCGACGGCGTAGAGAAGACTGCCCGAAAACGCCACCTTGAGCATATTGTAGTCAGCAGGGTAATTGGCGACTTCGACGATACTGTCGAGGCGGGAGATATCCAACACTATCACCCCGCTGCTGTCAGACCCGCCATAGGCGATCCCGGCCAGAGAGCCGCTGACATCGACACCGATAATCCGGTCGGGGGCGGCGTACGTCGCCACTTGTTGCGGCGATGCCGGATTGGCGATATCGACGACATACAATTTGCCGTCATCACCGGCCAGGTAGGCGTATCCTGATTCTACGGAAATATCCCAAGAAGGGCCCCCGGCGATATACAATTGTGAGACAAACGCCGGCTGGGCCGGATTGACGACATTAAGCACGTACAGCCCGTTGCACATGGCGATATAGGCCAACGTGTCCTTCACGACCACATCCAAAGTCTGACACCAGAGCACGCTGGAGCAATAACTCGCCTCCCAGCCGTCCTCCGCCAACCCGGACAAAACCGCCTGTTCAGGCTCCGCCGCCGGATACCAGCCCGCCGCCGACACGCTTAACCCCACGCAAATAAGAAATGCTATGATCAATTTCATTGCCGTCTCCCTTCAAATGACCGCAAAAACGCCGGTGACGATAGCCAAACCGCCATCGCCGTCCACGTTGCCCATGTGCCGATTGCGCGCCGCTGGACTGATGCCCGTAGTTGTCCGAAATCCCGTTGCGATGCCCCGATGCGCCTGCCGCCGTTGGTGCCTCAGGCAGGCAGTAAAAATATATACTTTCGTATTTATCGTGTCAATAATAAAATTGGGGGGATTAGTGCTCGCCGAGGTAGGCGCGGCGGATGTCGTCGTTGACGGCGATCTCGGCGGCCGGACCGTGCAGACGCACCGTGCCGGTCTCGAGGACATAGGCGTACTGCGCCACGCTCAGGGCCATGCGCGCGTTCTGCTCCACCAGCAGGATGGTGGTGCCCAGCTCGCGGTTGATCTCGACGATCTTCTCGAAGATGGTGCGGACCAGAATCGGGGCGATCCCCAGCGAGGGCTCATCGAGCAAAAGCAGGCGCGGCCGGGCCAGAAGCGCGCGGGCGATGGCCAGCATCTGCTGTTCGCCGCCGGACAGCTTCCCCCCCGGCTGATCGATTCGCTCCTTCAGCTTGGGGAACATGGCGAAGACGTAGTCGATGTCTTTGTCGATTTCGGCGGCGTCGCGGCGGAGATAGGCCCCCATGGCCAGGTTCTCACGGGCGGTCAGGTTGGCGAAGATCATCCGTCCCTCCGGCGCCTGGGAAATCCCCAGCGCGACGATGGCATGGGCGGGAAGGGCGGTGATGTCGCGGCCATCGAAGCGGATATGTCCGCCGGAGGCTTTGGTGATGCCGGAGATGGCGCGCAGGGTCGAGGATTTGCCGGCGCCATTGGCCCCGATCAGGGTCACAATCTGTCCCTGATCGACGGCCAGCGTGATCCCTTTGACCGCCCGGACCGCGCCGTAGCTGACCTGGAGGTTGTCGATCTCGAGCATCATGGTTTATGCGGGGGCTCCCAAATAGGCTTCGATCACCCTGGGATCGCGCTGGATCTCCTGCGGCGAACCCTCGGCGATCTTGACGCCGTAGTCCAGCACGGCGATGCGGCGGCATATCCCCATGACCACGCTCATGTCGTGCTCGATGAGGAGAACGGCGCAGCCGTATCGTTCCTTGGCCGACCCGATGAGAGCCATCAGTTCCTGTTTTTCCGAGGGGTTCATCCCCGCGGCGGGTTCATCGAGCAGCAGCAGGCGCGGCCGGGTGGCCAAGGCGCGGACGATCTCCACCCGGCGCTGGTCGCCATAGGGAAGCGAGGCGGCCATTTCATGACTGACCCGCGCCAGGTCGAAAAATTCGAGGACGTCCATGATAGCGTCGTGGATGATGCGTTCCTCGCGGTGATACCCGCCGGCCTGCATCACGGCCCGGCCGAAACCGTAGCCGATGGTCTTCTTGAGGGCAACCTGCACGGTTTCATAGACGGTCAGCGAGGGAAACAAGCGGATGTTCTGGAAGGTACGGGCGATGCCGATGCGGGCGATCTGCGGCGGACGCCATCCGCCGATATCGCGGCCATCGAACAGAATCTGACCAGAGGTCGGTTTATAGATGCCGGTGATGAGGTTGAAAACGGTGGTCTTGCCGGCGCCGTTGGGACCGATCAGGCCGACCAGGGCATCCGGTTCCAGATCGAGATTGAGTTCGGCCACCGCGACCAATCCGCCGAAGCGGATAGTGCAGACTTGGAGGGACAGAAGCGGGGTCATGCCTTCCCCTCCGCCGGGGGTGAGGGACGGCGACCAATCCATCGCCACAGCCTGCCCCAGTCGAGTTTGGCGCCGAACAGACCTTGCGGGCGGCTGATCATGATGACGATCAGCAGGAAGGCATAGAGGACCATGCGATACTGGGCGACGGCGCGGAGGGCCTCGGGCAGGATGGTCAACACGGCCGCGGCGAGGATGACGCCGGCGATGTTCCCCATGCCGCCGACCACGACCATGACGATGATTTCGAACGAGCGCAGGAAGCCGAACTGGGAGGGATTGATGTAGGTGACAAAGTGGGCGTACAGTCCGCCGGCAATGCCGGCGAAGAAGGCGCCGGTGATAAAGGCGACGATCTTGTAGCGGGTGGCATCGACGCCGACGGCCTCGGCGGCGATTTCATCATCGCGCACGGCCAGGAACCCCTTGCCGTAGGTGGAGCGGACGAGGTTGGCGATGGTGAAGATGACGACGGCGACGACGGCATAGACCCAGAAGAAGTCGGCCAGCTTGGCGATGCCGGTAAAGCCTCGGGCGGCGCCGAGGAAGTCGAGGCTTTGGATGATGACGCGGATGATTTCGCCGAGGCCGAGGGTGGTGATGGCCAGGTAATCGCCTTTGAGGCGGAGGCTGGGAATACCCACCAGCAGGCCGAAGATGGAGGCGACCAGACCGCCGGCGATCAGGGCGGCGGCGAACATCGGGTAGCTGGCGGCCGAGCCGGGGGTGAGATGCAAGGACGAGGTAATGACAGCGGAGGTGTAAGCGCCCAGAGCCATGAAGCCGGCATGACCGAGAGAGAACTGACCGGCGAAGCCATTGATCAGGTTCAGGCTGGAGGCGAGGATGACGTTGATGCCGATGTAGATGATGATCTGGAAATAGTAGGGGCTGATGGAGGTCTCGAACTTCGACAGGATCCCTGCGGCGACCAGGGCAAGGAGAAGATATACCTTTGACCGATGCTGTTTCATCACTGGCTACACCTTTTCAGCCTCATGGCGACCCAATATCCCGGAGGGCCGGAACAGAAGGATCAATATCAGCACGGCGAACGAGATGGCATCGCGGTAGATGGGTGAGATATATCCGGTGACCAGCGTTTCCAGTAATCCGATGATTAAGCCGCCGATGACCGCGACATAGAGATTGCCGATGCCTCCCAGCACGGCGGCGACGAACGCTTTCAACCCCGGAAAGAGACCCATGAGGGGGTTAATGCTGGGATAGATCGACCCATACAGGATGGCCGCCGCCGCGGCCAGGGCCGACCCGAGGGCGAAGGTGAAGGAGATCACCGAGTCGATGTTGATGCCCATGAGGCTGGCGGCGCGGTGGTCGAACGACACCGCCCGCATGGCGGTCCCCATGCGGGTATGAAAGACGATATATCGAAGCAGAAGCATCAGGCCCAGCGCGGTGCCAATCACGACCAGAGAATTGGAGCTGAGAACAAGGAAGCTGGAATTGACGATCATGGTCGAGGGAATTAGGGCCGGAAACGGCTTGGGATCGGGGCCGAAGACCAACTGGCCGCCGTATTCCAGAAAGAGCGAGACGCCGATGGCGGTGATCAGGACGGTTAGTTTGGGGCGGGAGCGCAGGGGGCGATAGGCCAGTTTTTCGATGGTGACGCCCAGCAGGGCGCAGGCGGCCATGGAGACGAGCATGATGATGACGGCCGCGGCCAGTCCGGAACCGCCGACCAGCGGGACCATGAGCGGGGCCACGAAAAAGCCGACGAACGCCCCGATCATGAAGACATCGCCGTGGGCGAAGTTGATGAAGCGAAGGATGCCGTAGACCATGGTGTACCCCAGCGCGATCAGGGCATAGATACTGCCCATGGAGACGCCGTTGATGATCTGTTGGAGCAGTTCGCTCATGGTCGCCGGCGCCGCTTCGGTTACGGCTGAATGGTTTCCTTATAGGTCATCTTGCCGTCGACCACGGCGATGATGACGATCGGTTTGCGGGCGTTCCGGTCGGCATCGATGGTGATGGAGCCGGTCACGCCGCGGACATCGCGGGTCGTTTTCAAGGCATCCCGGAGGGCGGGTCCATCCGTGCTTCCGGCCCGTCTGACGGCGTCGAAGAGAATCAGCCCGGCGTCATATCCCAGGGCCGCGAAGGCATCCGGTTTTTCGTTGTAGCGGGAGGTGTATTTGGTCACGAAGTTCTGGACGATCGAATCGGGATCATCGGCGGTATAGGCGGTGGAAAAAAAGGTGTTATTCATCGCCTGCCCGCCGATCTCGACCAGCTTGGCCGAATCCCAGCCATCGCCGCCGATGAACGGTATGGTCATATTCAATTCGCGGGCTTGTTTGACGATCAGGGCGGCCTCGGTGTAGTATCCCGGGACGATGACCGCCTCCGGTTCGGCGGATTTGAGGGCGGTGAGTTGGGCCTTGAAGTCGATATCTCCCTCGCTGTAAGCCTGGGTGGCGACGACCTGGCCGCCCAGTTTCACGAAGGTTTCTTCGAAGTATTGGGCCAGGCCGATGCTGTAGTCGTTTTTGATATCCTTGAGGATGGCGGCTTTACGGATGCCGAGGGTGTTATAGGCGAAACGGGCCATGACCTCACCCTGGAAGGGGTCGATATAGCAGACGCGGAAGATGTAGTCGCCCTTTTTGGTGACTTCGGGGTTGGTCGAGGCGTTGGAGACCATCGGGATACCGTTGGCCTGGCAGATAGGAGCGGCGGCGAGACTGCGGGAGGAGGAAACCTCGCCGATGACCGCCTTGACGCCATCGCGCGTGATCAATTTGGTGACGGCGGTGGCGGCTTCTTCCGGTTTGGACTGAGTATCCTCGGTCAGGAGGCGGATCTTTTTGCCCAGGACTCCCCCGGCGGCATTGCATTCATCGACCGCCATCATGAGTCCCCGGTGGGTTGATTGCCCGAAGGTGGCGGTGGTGCCGGTCATGGCCGAGTATTCACCGATGAGAATTTCGTTACTGTTTCCGCCGCCGCCACATCCGGCCCACAATCCAATGAGGGCGATAGCGGTTCCCAAGATCAGCCAGAAGGTCAGTCGTCGCATAGGCGCCAGCTCCTTGAAATTATGGATATTTCTGGGGAAAAGGTAATGACCTTTTACCGGCTTTGACAAGCGGTTTCTCCAGGCGAAAATACCGTTTGCTCCCGGTTTGAACCGACCTACTTTTCCTATCAGACAGGGGTTGGCACTTATGACCATAAATCTCTATGCGGGTTGGATCGCTTTCCTGCTGGGAGGCCTGGCCGGGGCGGTTACCGGGCTGTATTTTCATGGCGAAATCTGGCTGGGAGGGTATGGATCCTGGCGGAGGCGGATGATTCGTCTGGGTCATATCGCCTTTTTCGGGCTGGGACTGATAAATCTCGCCTTCGCGCTTACGGTCAGCGTATTTCAAGTGGCTTCGGGAACGACGCTTCCATCGATTTTGCTTATCATCGGCGCGGCGACCATGCCTTCGGTCTGTTATCTTTCGGCATTCAGGTCGTCGTTTCGACATCTGTTTTTCATTCCGGCGCTGGCAACAATCGGCGGAATCGCGGCGTTTTTATGGAGGATTTTGCTCTTATGAAGATCGCTTTGATCGCCATGAGCGGGATTCGGGCCTGCGATTCCGAACTTCTTCGTCTGGGATTGACACTGCCTGGGTTCGTGGAACGGAGCAAAACCATCGCGTCGTTGCCGAGTTTGGGCCTCTTGACCTTGGCCGCCCTCACTCCATCCAGGCACGAAATCCGATATGTCGAAATACCCAACCTGGCCGACATCGAGGGTCTCCCCATGCAGTGCGATCTGGCGGCCATATCCAGTTACAGCGCGCAGATCGGAGAGGCCTATGAACTGGCCCGCCGATATTAGACCGCCGGGATAGGCGTGGTCATGGGTGGGCCGCATGTCACCGCGTTGCCCAGGGAAGCGTCAGAATACTGCGATGCCGTGGTTATCGGCGAAGGGGAGCCGGTTTGGATGGACCTGCTGGCGGATTTTGAGAACCAGGGGTTGCAGAAGATATACGACGCCCGGCCGTGTGAATACGATTTGGCCGATGCTCCGATTCCGGCATTCGGCCTGCTCGACATCGACGTCTACAACCGGTTGACGGTCCAGACCAGCCGGGGGTGCCCGCACAAATGCGAATTTTGCGCCGGTTCGGTTCTGTTGACGGATAAATACAAACAGAAACCGGCGAAAAAAGTCCTGGCTGAGATCGATCGAATTCTGGAAATATGGAAGCACCCTTTCATTGAATTTGCCGACGACGATTCCTTTGTCAATAAATCATACTGGAAGGACCTGTTGCAGGCGCTCGGGCCACGCAGGTTCCGCTGGTTCGCGGAAACCGACCTATCGGTCAGCGAGGACGATGAGCTGCTGGAACTGATGCGCCACAGCGGATGCGCCCAGGTGTTGCTCGGACTCGAAAGCCCGATCGAGACCGGGCTGTCGGGATTGGAGACTCGCAATGACTGGAAGCATAAAAGGTTTCCCTATTATAAGGACGCCATCGGGGCCATCCAATCGCACGGTATCGCGGTGAACGGCTGTTTCGTCATCGGATTGGACGGGCACACGCCGGAGATTTTTGATCAGGTGTTCGACTTCGTCAAGGCGGCCGAGTTGTACGACGTTCAGGTGACGATTCAGACGCCGTTTCCCGGAACTCCCCTCTATGACCGACTGCAACGGGAGGGACGTCTCCTTGGGCCAGCCGAGTGGGGCCGATGCACGTTGTTCGATGTCAATTACCGACCGACCGGCATGACCGCGAAGGAGCTGGCCGACGGGTTCCGCAACCTTGTGGTCAGATTGTACGGCGAGGAATTCACCTCGTGGAGGCGGAACACCTTCAAGAAACACCTCCGCAAACACGGCCATGAAGGAGGAATACCAACATGAAAAGTAAGCCGGTGATTACCCCGCTGTTCATCGTGGCCGCGCTGTACGACGGGATTCTGGGGGTGGTGTTTATTCTGGCTGGCAGTTCCGTATTCGCCTGGTATAATGTCACGCCGCCCAACCATTTTGGGTATGTTCAGTTTCCCGGGGCATTGTTGATTGTGTTTGCCCTGATGTTTTTGGCGGTGGCCCGCAAACCCGAGGCAAACCGGAACCTGATTCCCTATGGGATCATGTTGAAGATATCGTACTGTGGGGTGGTATTCTATCACTGGTTCCGAACGGGAATTCCCAACATGTGGAAGCCATTCGCCATTTTCGATCTGGTGTTTTTGGTCCTGTTCATCTGGGCGTACTCCGCCTTGTCGAAACCTTCGGCGGTGGAATCGAGCAAGGTCGAATAACCGACCGTTAGAGAGGGAATGCCAATCTTGGAGGGGAAGGGCAGGTCACAATTCCGACTTCGTCGGAATCAAGACCTGCCGCAACTGTTTCAATCCCGCCGCCCGCCCGCCATCGACCGGGAATAAATGGAACGGTTTTTCGATGCCTAATCGTCCGGTCCCCGGTGCGCGGTCGCTTCTTCATCAATCCAATCTTCCTCTTCCCAACTCATGCCGTGGCGACCGGGAACCTTACGGGTCGCACCCGCTCGATAGCACGGGCAACCTTTCGGCCCGTAGCAGAATGTCTCGAACCGGTACTTTTTTCTGGACGGATTCCATTGATCGATGATCATCTCGACCGACATTCTGCATCCCCAGATACAGGTCAGGCATTTGGATTCATATGTTCGGGGGTCAAGGCGGCGATGTCCCCGGCTGCGATACGTCTCAAGGTCGGGCGGTATGCCAAGAAACGGCGGTGACGAAGAAGGCTTGGTATCGACGTTCTTTCGAATATCGATTCCGCTCGTTTTGTAGAATCCGGCCGTTTCAAGTCGATGATCTTCAACGGGGAGGGAACAACCTCCAAGTTCCATACCTGATTGGAAACGGTGCTTTTCGTGCGCGCCCTTTCCGACGGCGATCAGGAATTGCCCGGTCTCTTTACCGCACACGCCGTCGATACGAAGGACGTATCCGAGATAGCCGTGATACCGTTCGTCAAACGAGCGGGTCAGACGGATGCGCGGTTGCAAGCCAACGATGCGCCCGGACCAATTGACTTTTCCTGAATTCGGCGGTAGCGGCTTCATGACAACACTCCAGGCAAGAGTTGCCTTTCGCTTTGGTTTTTAACGTCCAACCTCAGGTAATATGGCGCATATTATCAAAAGAAGCAATACATCAACCGGTAAAGAAATACTTATCCGGCTCGGCGGCGGCGGCATCCCTTTTGGAGTGATAGAGACAGAAAACCCGGCGAGGAGAGCACATGCCCCGCCGGGTTTGTGTGCTCAATCAACGCGGCGTTGATTGAGGCGGCCCTCCCGTCCCGATGCACCCCTTGCTTGGCGGTCTATGATCGGGTACAGGAGGCCGGCGGAGAGGCCGGAAGCCTCTCGACCTGTGTGTGACCCCTGTCTGCGATACGTTGTCTCAAAGAGCCTTCCGGCGGCTGTCGGTCGCCGGGATGACGAAGGGCGGAGCAAGCGAGGGAACCGCCTCCTCTTCCCCCGCCCGCGCCCGACCCTCCGGTCACTTCAGCAGAACCATCTTTCGAGTCTCGGAGAATTCGCCGGCTGTGATTCGATAGAAATAGATCCCGCTGGAGACGGTTTGGCCGGCTTCATCCTTGCCGTCCCAAATGGCCGAGTGATATCCGGCCTCGAGATGCCCGTTTACCAGCGTGCTAATCCGCTGGCCGGTGATGTTGTAGACCTCCAACGTCACCTTTGCCGCTTTCGGGAGGGTGAAACTGATCTCCGTGGCCGGGTTGAACGGGTTCGGCCGGTTCTGATGCAGGGCGAACCGCGACGGGAGTGCCTCGGCCTTGGCGGCTTCGCCGATGGCAATCTCGAATGTCCGGCCATTGATGTCCGCGCCAAGGGCCGACGTGACCGTCGCCTCCCCGGCGATGGTCAGGACAGATGTTTCGCCGGCCGGAATCCGGCCGACGCCGTTAATATCCATGATGCCGATGGTGGCGGTGCCGTTGTTCCACTGATGATAGAGCTGGGTTTGGCCGATATTGTTGGCCACCGCCGCACCGTTGTCTCCCCTAACCTCGATTTGGAGGCCGTAAATATCGACCGGCGATTGGATAATTAGCTCAGTTGTATTGCCATCATAGATGGTTGAGACCGAGACCGACGCCGACTTGTATACCACATCGCGGGCGTCATTTCCCTGGCAGCAGGTGGCGGGACCGGTCACGCAGCCGCAGATCGGCGGCGGGCCGCCGCGAAAGATCCAATTCACGAGGTATACGGCGTCGCCGATGTTGATATTGCAGTCGCCATTGGGGTCACCCGCGTTAAGAGGAACCGGCGCAAGCCCAGCGCGGAAGACGTAGTTGATGATGTACACACAGTCGCCGATATTGACGACGCCGTCGCCATTGGCATCCCCGGCCATATATCCATAGAAGACGGACGTGTCGAACAAGACTTCGGGAACGTAGGTATGCGATTCACAGTCTGCAAACGCCAGGGCGCTTTGCGGGGCGGTGGTGAAGGTGTCGATCACCAGCAGCAACGAATCCGTGATACCGACGGGAATGGTCGGATGGAAATAGAGGGTGGCGATCAGCTGGCTATCGCCCGGAGGGATGGCCTGGGCCAAAATCCGCACCCCGCCGAATTTTACCGAGTCGCCGATATTGTCGATAACGGCAGCCCATGTCTCCCACATTTCAGTTGCCGCCTCGACGCGGCTGACGGAATCCAAATTCCATGTTTCCGTCCATGTTAGCGGCACGGTGATACCGCAGATGGAGTCAGTGGATTGGGCGTAGACCCTCACCGCGATTCCGGCAGGAGCATTGGCGGGGTTGCAGGTGGTTACACGAGGGATGATCAATTTCGACTCGTACCCGGCTTGTGATTGATTAATGAAGACTACCACCGAAGCTGCGCCAATATCGGTTGCCGCTAGCTCATTATCCCCGTCATTGTCCAAATCAGCCGCGAAAACCGACCTTGGCCTTGCCAAACCTGAGTAACTGATTGGTGCCCTGTAGGTACCGTCACCTTGATTTCGTAGGATCGAGATATAATTGGCGCCGAAATTGGCTACCGCGAGGTCAATTAGATTGTCACCGTTAAAATCGGCCGCAAAGACGTCTTGCGGATCATTGAATCCGGTATCATAGTATGTTGTGTCAATAAACATGCCTGCGCCATCATTAAACAGAATGCCAATTCTATTGCCGTAAGTATTTGTAAACACTAAGTCACAATCCCCATCTTTGTCGACATCCTGGGCGCATACAGTATTAGTCCGGCCGACTTGCACCTCCTGGCTTTCCCCAAAATGGCCAATACTATCATTCAATAAGACGGTAATTGTTCCCGAAAGGTCATTGGCCACCGCCAGGTCACTAAATCCGTCGGTATCAAAATCTCCGGTGGCGATGCATACTGGCCTTGATCCGGTTGCATATTGCGAATCAAATGCGAATATTCCACTTCCGTCATTCCTATAAAAACTGACACTGTCGGCATAGTAGAGGGCTACCGCAAGGTCGACAACATTATCATCATTGAAGTCGGCAAAGGAGATCCAGATTGAATTCCCAGTGTTATATTGCGCACTCTTGGTAAAATTGCCTGATCCGTCATTGGTTAATATGGCAACATAATTGCCAGCCGCGCACGCGACGGCCAAATCCAAGTCCCCATCACTGTCGATGTCTGCCGCTGTCACTTTATGAGACCCGGGCCCACAATAGAAGTACAGGGCCGGCATGAACGTTCCGTCCCCATAATTTTTGAGTAAGATGACACTATCACCACACGCCGTGACAATATCTGGGTAGGCATCTTCAGTGAAATTCCCGATATACATCCCGTGAGGGTAATTGCCTACGGCATAGCTGACTGCATTCGTAAATGGGATGGAATCCGCCTGGGCCCAGGCTGAAGTCGCCCCCAACATTAACATTACTCCTGCCATTAGAACTCGCATGTTCATGGTACCTCCCGGATAGATATGATAGTTTTGGCCAGTTCAACGATCTGATAACCCGACGCATGGGTCAGATTCACTTGTTTTCAATTGAATAGTAGGCGCCGCGCCGAGCGATTCCCGAAAAATGGCGATGATTATTTTAGAATTTGTGACTTCTCTTGC
>JAAZOE010000429.1 GCA_012797915.1 Candidatus Zixiibacteriota bacterium
CGAGGTGGTGGCGGCCGGCAAACCGGCACAGATCAAGAAATGCCCGCAATCGCTGACCGGCCAGTACCTGTCCGGAAAACGAAGTATTCCCGTTCCCACGACCCGACGGCCGGGAAACGGCAAAGTCCTGACGCTTGGCAAAGCCTCCGGCAACAACCTGCGCAACGTGACCGTCAGCATTCCATTGGGGTTGTTCACCTGCATCACCGGGGTGTCCGGCTCCGGCAAGTCGACCCTCATCAATGAGACATTGTACCGAATTCTGTCCCGTCATTTCTACGGCGCCAAAACCGCGCCGTTGCCGTACGGCTCCATCAAGGGCTTGGAACATGTGGACAAGGTGAGCGACATCGATCAGTCGCCGATCGGCCGCACGCCCCGGTCGAATCCGGCCACCTACACCGGGACGTTCACCCCCATCCGCGACCTCTTTTCCAGCCTGCCGGAAGCGAAAGCGCGCGGGTACCAGCCGGGACGGTTCTCGTTCAATGTCAAAGGCGGACGGTGCGAGGCTTGCCAGGGGGACGGCATCATCAAGATCGAGATGCATTTCCTGCCCGACGTCTATGTCCCCTGCGAGGTCTGCAAGGGGAAGCGATATAACAAGGAAACCCTCGACGTCACCTACAAAGGCAAAAATATCTCCGATGTT
This sequence comes from Candidatus Zixiibacteriota bacterium, assembly GCA_012797915.1. GTDB lineage: Bacteria > Zixibacteria > MSB-5A5 > GN15 > JAAZOE01 > JAAZOE01. Next base: position 653 of record JAAZOE010000429.1, read on the forward strand.
TTGGACATGACCGTCGACGAGGCGATGGAGTTTTTCGCCAATATCCCGACCATCCGGCGGAAACTGGCGACCCTGGTCAGCGTCGGATTGGGATATATACATCTGGGACAGCAGGCAACGACTTTATCCGGCGGCGAGGCCCAACGGGTGAAGTTGTCCACGGAGCTATCCAAGACGGCCACCGGCAAAACGCTGTATATTCTCGATGAGCCGACCACCGGTCTGCATTTCGAGGATATCCGCATGCTTCTGGGAGTCTTGCAGGAGTTGGTTGATCGCGGAAACACGGTGCTGGTGATCGAGCATAACCTCGATGTTATCAAGGCGGCCGATCATATCATCGACCTGGGCCCCGAGGGGGGCGACGAGGGCGGGTTGATCGTTGCCACCGGCACGCCGGAGGAAGTAGCCCGCGAGCCAAAATCGTACACCGGCCAGTTTTTGCGCAAGGAATTCGCCGCCGCGAGGAACGGAACCCGGCCAACCGAGCAGTAGGTTTCTTTATAGACTATTGACATGGGCACACCCCTTTCGTGGTGTTGCGGGTGACCGGGACTTTTGGCCCGGTTTCTAAAAATTCACTTAATTGATTGTCCCGCCATTAGATAGCTGTATTTTCGACCATTTGGTCAGTTTTTTTTATATGGATCCCTATTGCAAGTTATTAAAGTTTAAGCCATTATACTTTAATAAGCGTTCGGCTAATTAAAGCAGGCTTCAATAAGAGTCAAAGCATATGCCCTTATTAAAAATTATCGCTTGAAGTTTTAATTAGCAATCGGTTAATTAAGGGTACCCTTAATAAGTCTCAGGCCAGTGGCGGGAATAGGTTGGAGGGAAATAGATCATGAAAAGAGGAATGACCGGTAGATATGTCGAGGTTTCTACCATTGGAGAAAAATGCCAAGCCTATGTTCCCGACCCTCTCCCGCCGCACCCGGCAATCGAATACGACAGCATGTTACGAACCCAAATGGACAGGACAATACTGGCGCTGGGTCGGTTGGATGAGTTGATTTCCGTATTGCCCGATCCGGCCCTATTCCTATACATGTACGTTCGCAAAGAGGCGGTGCTTTCGTCGCAGATTGAGGGAACGCAATCATCGTTGTCGGACCTGTTGCTGTTTGAACTTGATGAGATTCCCGGCGTACCGCTCGATGATGTTCAGGAAGCATCACATTATGTGGCCGCCGTCATGTACGGTCTCGATAAAATGAAAGACGGAATGCCACTATCCAATCGTCTGCTAAAGGAAATACACGGCGTCCTGTTGTCGGGCGGCCGGGGGAGCACGAAAAGCCCCGGTGAATATCGACGAACGCAAAACTGGATCGGCGGCACCCGACCAGGCGACGCGCGGTTTGTTCCGCCGCCGGCCGAATATATCCCCGAGGGGATGGGGCTACTGGAAAAGTTTCTTCATGATGATCCTGTGCCCACCCCCGTTCTGATAAAAGCGGCTCTGGCGCATGTGCAGTTTGAAACCATTCATCCGTTTCTTGACGGTAATGGTCGGATGGGAAGATTGCTGGTTGTTCTCATCCTGGCGAACGAAGGAATTTTGCGGGCGCCGATTCTCTATCCCAGTCTGTATCTCAAAACGCATCGCGGCCGATATTATGATCTTTTGCAGAGTGTTCGGGTGAATGGCAACTGGGAAGAGTGGCTTGAATTTTTCCTAACCGCCGTCGGCGAAACCGCTGAGCAGGGAATAGTGACGGCTCACCGACTGATGGATCTTTTTCAGACTGATCGCGCCACATTGGGATCTAAGGGGCGTATTTCCGGATCGGTTTTGCGCATTCATGACATCTTGCGTTCCAAACCAATTGTATCAATATCTTGGGTGCATCAAAAAACCGGCCTTTCTGTTCCGACAGTGACTTCGGCGTTGGGCGTGCTGATCGCAGAGGGAATGGTTCGTGAAATTACCGGTCGGCGGAGACGACGACTGTTCGCGTACGATAAATACATTGCCATTCTGAATGAAGGCACCGAGCCCATTGTAGATTCGAGAACATAAAAAACGCCGCCCGGCGAATGATCGCCGGACGGCTTTGGTGTTTCCAGGTGGGTCGGGTTCCGAATGCGTCCCCGCCGTAGCGGGTCGAATAAGAAACCCGACAGGTCGCGCTATTTCAGTACAACCATCTTCCGCACCAGCACCTTCTCATCAGCATTCAGACGATAGAAATAGATACCGGTGGAAACGGTCATGCCGGATTCATCCATCCCGTTCCACAGAACGGCGTGCGCACCGGCCGAGTAGGTTCCCTCGGCCAGCGTCTTCACCTTCTGGCCGAGAATGTTGTACACGGCCAGTTCGATAGCGGCCGATTTCGGCAGGGCGAATTCGATCCGCGTGCCCATATTGAACGGGTTGGGCGAATTCTGCGCCAATTCGAAATCAGCCGGAATCGATGGCGTCAGCGGATCATCGACCGACGACGGCGTATAGGAAAAGTCGAGGGCCGAGACGGTGTCGAGTTCGGTCAGTTCCCGGTACCCCGCGACGGGGGCTACGTATCCCGGGATATCCGGCGGCGTGAACGTCCAGTTGCCGTCACACACCCAGGCATGCCATTCACCGGTCGCGTTGATCACCGCCTCCGAAGCGGCATGATACCCGGCCGGGTAGTCATCGGTGGCACAGGCGATATTGTAGGTGCCGGGGGGCAGCGGCAGGGCAATGTCGATCAGATGACCGTAGACGTGAATATCCCGTTCGTTCAATACGAAACTCAGCCCGCCGGAGGTGTCCGCCAGCACATGAAGGCTGTAAGCCGACGGCATCGTGAGATAATTGGCCAAAAAGGCCGTCAGGTTATACACGCCGGTGTCGGCGACCAGGGAGAAGTCGCCGCTTCCATCGGCATATTCCTCGACCAGTCCGCCCGGTCCCGATAGGCGGACCAAAACGTCGGTCAGATCCGCCGGCGTATCATCGGGATCGATCGCCACCGCCCCGCTGACCTCGACCATCGTCGATACATACACGAAATTGATGGTCGTGTCGGTATCATCATCGGTCAGGGTGATGATCTGCGGCGGCGGAGTGACATACCCGGAAATATCGGGCGCGGTAAACGTCCACGTGCCTTCGCAAATGGTCATCCCATAGTACCCGGTTAGGGTATCGACCTGGGAAGAGGCGACATGATACCCCAAAGGATACTCGGCAGTGCCGCCGCCGACGTTGTACGGGCCGCCCGAAAGGGGCAGGATGACCCCCTGCAGATATCCATCGACCGAGATGTTTCTTTCGTTCAGCGTGAAGGTAAAGCCGGCGGTATCGTCCAGGAGATGAATGTTGAAATACCCGCCCGGCGTGGTCAGATAGTTGATGTAATAGACATCCAGCATATACAGGCCGGTGTCGGCATAGACGGTGAAGTTGCCGGCGTTGTCCGGGGTGGCCTGATACGATCCCGATCCGTTCAAACGGACCTGGACGTTGCTCCAGACCACCGGAGGATCCTCGGGGTCAACCGTAATCGTGCCGGATATCTGCTTCAACATTTGATAATTGAAATTACAGATAAAACTGACAAGTCCCTCGTCGACGGTCTGAAGGAACGCTGACGGTGCAACGGCCCCGGCAATCGCCGGAGGATTAATCTGCCAGTCGCCGTCACAGACGTAGAATTCAAATGCGCCGGTCGCGGTATCGACGGTGCCCCCGGCGTTGTAGTCCTCGGGGGTGAAGCCGGTCGAACCCCACACCTGAATACTGGTATCGAGCGGCAACGGCACGCCGGTAATCTGGCCGGTGACATGGCAGTGGGCGTAGTTGAGGGTATATCCCATTCCACCCACCGTATCGCCGGAAACCTCGATGGAACGATAATTCGGCACTGGCAAATACCGGTTGCAATAGACGTTGACGGTGTACGTGCCGGTATCCACATAGGCGGTGTAAACGCCGTTGTTATCGGGGTTCACCGAGAAATGGACATCGCCCTTCGTGAAATTGACCCAAACCTGGCTCCAGTCCGGATCGATATGCGGGGCCAACACCTTAATCGTATCCTGGATGAGATACCCGCTGACCAGGTTGATCTCGGCGGTGTCGCCGACGGCGACGGTCTTCAGGTTGCCGCCCTCGACGATATATCCGTCGGGAATAGGGTAGTCATCGTCCCAGGTGGAAAGGGAGACATTGCACGTGGCTCCGAGGTGGGAAACATGAAGGGCCATGACATTGTCGCCTCCCGTCCCGGAGATCCCCTCAGCCATCTGCTCGATCGCCGGTTGATCCGCTTGCACCCGATATTGATGAGTCGGCTCCCCTCCCTGTTCCGTAATCCGGGCATAGACGACCGTATCGGTTGAAAAACAAATCAGTTCATGGTAGATGTCATGGGTGTCGGTGTTGTCGAACGAGTAACTCCACGGAACCGTGAAATTGGGTTTCAGCATGTCCGAGCTGACGCCAAGGTACCACGGACCAAGTTCCGCGGCCGAGAAGTAGATGACAAACGAGCCGTCGGCAACCTGGTATTCCTTTTCCCCGCTCCCGGATTGCGGAGAACACCAGACATAGGCCGGATAGATTGGATTCCCGAATTGATCATGGACCGTGCCATAGATGGAATCGACCGGCGCGGCATAGACGAAATCGGCTCCGGTTATATGTCCGGAGGCGATACCACTCATCTCGGGCGGGGTCACCAGTCCGGGCAACGTCTCCGCCCCGAGCCAGAACAACTGACCGGTGGCGGCGTCGGACATGTTGATTTGGTATTGCCCCGTTTCATCGGTCAGGGCGGACCACATTTGCATGCCGGCGTCCAGATCCGCCGCGATCCAGATATTGGCCAGTTGCGGATCGGGGGCGCTGACCCCCTCGATCATCACCGTCCCGGAGAAGGAATTGGATGGTGACGCCAAGGCCGTGATCGAAAACGCCTTTTCTGCGCTGGTGGCGTCGGTCATGTCGGTGACCACGAAGACGTAGTTCGCCGGGGCAAATCCCAACACCATATTCGGACAGATATACCAACCATCCGGCGTTGCGCTGATATCCGGCGGCCCTCCCTCCGGATCGATAATCCCGTCAACGGTCGTGAACGCCAGGACAACCTTATCGCCGGGATCGCCGGTCGTCTGGTTGGAATCGGCGTCCAACCACAGTTGCCAGTAAATCGTGGCGCCGGTGTCGCAGGTGGCGCCGAACGAAAGCGAATCACCCTGTACCGCCACGTTCACCGTCGAGTCGCCATTGACCGCGAAAAAGACATAGTCGGTCACCGCCGAAACCGGTTGGACCAGAATGGCCAGGGCCAGGAGAGCGCCGTACAGGATCCATTTGCAGTGCTTCATGGGTTCCCCTTTTGTTAGGAAGGATGTTCATTCGCATCAATCGGGGGATAAGGCGAAACGAACTCCCTGTTTTATTTCAGTACTTCTTCCTATCGTGTCTTCCGTGACAGACAAAATCTGTCATTATTTTATCGGCCGTTCAAGAAAAAATATTATCGCCCCGGATAATAAATTGCCGGGCGACACCGGCCGTGTGAGTAGGCGACCGATCGCATTGCCTGTGAAGTCAAGTGTGAGCAGTCAATCCAATATTTGAATGTAATCAGGCGGTTCAGGCCATCCCCGGACGAGAGCCATGGTCCCGATTGCGCCGCCATCAATGGAGATTTTTGCAACCAATTATACGACAATGCGTTGCGGCAATGCATTGCCGGGTCATGGCGGCACGCAACACCGCCGTTCGCATTCAGGCAGATCTTGACGCGGGACGCGGGATGCGGTAGATTCTATTCTTTGAGCGGTCGGTTGACACGTCCTGCCTTGATTCACCCGCGCCAGCCGCGGGTATATGATAGAAGCGAAATGGCCGGGCAAGTAACGGCCTGACGGCGAAAGGAGAAATGGATATGGCGGACAGTACGTATCGGACCGAGACCGACAGCATGGGGGAAATAAGGGTCGCCGCCGACCGGTACTGGGGCGCCCAGACCCAGCGGTCTCTGCAAAATTTTACCATCGGCACTGATCACTTCCCGCGCGAGATTATTCGCGCCCTGGGCATCATCAAAAAAGCCTCGGCTATGGCCAACGCCGAGCTGGGAGTGCTTCCCAAGGATAAGGCGGATTTGATCTGCCGGGCGGCGGACGAGGTCATCGACGGCCGTTTGGATGATCACTTTCCGCTGGTGGTGTGGCAAACCGGCAGCGGTACCCAGTCGAACATGAATGCCAACGAAGTGATTTCCAACCGGGCGATCGAGATGGCCGGCGGCGTGATGGGGTCAAAAAAGCCGATTCATCCCAATGATGACGTCAACAAAAGCCAGTCCTCCAATGATTGCTTTCCCACGGCCATGCATATCGCCGCCGCCGAGGAGATCCATCACCGCCTGTTGCCGGCGATGCGCCGGTTCCACAAGGAGCTGGAAGTCAAGGAAAAGGCCTTCAAGGATATCATCAAGGTGGGACGTACGCACCTGATGGATGCCACCCCGCTGACTCTGGGGCAGGAATTCTCCGGCTATCGCGCACAAATCGGGTATGCCATCGAACGGGTGGAGCATTCCCTGAAATATCTCAAGGAACTAGCCCAGGGGGGGACGGCGGTCGGCACCGGTCTCAACACCCATCCCGATTTCCCGGTCACAGTGGCCGAGAAGATCGCCCAGATCACTGGGCTCGATTTCGTCACCGCTCCGAACAAATTCGAATCGCTGGCGGCGCATGACGCCCTGGTGTATGCCCACGGCGCGCTTAAAACCCTGGCGGCGTCCCTGATGAAAATCGCCAACGATATCCGCTGGCTGGGCAGCGGCCCGCGATGCGGACTGGGCGAACTGATGCTTCCGGAAAACGAACCCGGCTCATCCATCATGCCCGGCAAGGTCAATCCCACCCAGCCGGAAGCCATGACCATGGTCTGCGCGCAGGTCTTCGGCAACGATGTCGCCGTCAATTTCGGCGGAGCGATGGGAAACTTCGAATTGAACGTCTTCAAGCCGGTGATCATCCACAATGTATTGCATTCCATCCGGATTCTGACCGGCACGATCAACTGTTTCACCGACAACTGCCTGGTGGGCATCAAGGCCAACGAGAAAATGATCGCCCGGCATAAGGAAAACACCCTCATGCTGGTGACCGCTCTCAATCCGCATATCGGATACGACAACGCCGCCAAAATCGCCAAGAAGGCGCACCACGAGGGCAAGACCCTGCGTGAGGCGGCCTTGGAATTGAAGCTGTTGACCGCGGAGGAATTCGACAAGTACGTCCGGCCCGAAGATATGGTCGGCCCGAAGAAGAAGTAGCTGGAGATGCTGTTCGGGCAGGTCTTGATCTACCGCCGGTTCCCCGGCGGTGGATTGTGACCTGCCCGCGATTCGCGATTGAATACGGGAACATTCACGATTAAGGTATAAAAGGATTCGCCATGCAGGAAATCATCGACAAGCTGTCATCGGGATTATCACTCAAGATGAAAGACACCACCGCCAATCCCGCGCCGCTGGGGTTGTGCGGCTTCGGCATGACCACCGTCCTGTTGAACATCCACAATGCCGGGTTTTACCCCCTGGACAGCATGATTCTGGCCATGGGCATCTTCTATGGCGGCTTGGCCCAGGTCATCGCCGGCATTATGGAATGGAAAAAGAACAACACCTTCGGAACCACGGCCTTCACCTCCTACGGCCTTTTCTGGTGGTCCCTGGTTGGGCTGATCGTGATGGGGAAAATCGGCTGGGTTCCCGCCCCCGGCAACGGCGCCATGGCCGCCTATCTGTTCATGTGGGGGATATTCACCGGCATCCTGTTCATTGGCACGCTGTAGCTCAACCGCGCCCTGCAGTTTGTCTTTGCTTCGCTGACGATCCTGTTTTTCCTGTTAGGCCTGCGCGACAGCCTGGCCAGTCCCGCCATCGGGACGATTGCCGGTTACGAGGGCATTGTCTGCGGCCTGTCGGCAATCTACGCCGGCTTGGCGCAGGTGCTTAACGAAGTATATGGCAAAGCCGTCTGGCCGTTGGGACAGGTGAAAAAGTAGTTGCCCGTCAACGAATTATAAAAATAGAGATGACCGATACATAGGGGGGTATGTATTTGTAAAATGACGTCATCGGCCCCTGTCGATCGGTGGGATGAACTGACATCGACGGGGCCGATTTTCGCTTGCGATTCCTCCGAAAATCCCATATACTTATGCATATAGGCTTGTGGATGTAGGGCACATCCAGCCGTCATTACTTTGCTGCGACAAGTAAATCACGTATGCTTTCGCGGAGGGGAAACCATGAGAGCGCAAGATGTAACATTCGAACCGTACACTGGCAAGAAACCCTATATTTTCGTTAGCTATTCTCACTATGATAGGCAGGTTCTTGAAGACATTGATGAACTTAATAGATTGGGTTTCAACATATGGCATGATAGGAGTATTCGAGGGGCGACCGATTGGCAGGCTACTATTGTAGATCGAATAATGCACTGCAAAAAGTACCTCGTCTTTGTTTCTGAACACTCCCTGGATTCTCGTTTCGTAAGAACTGAGGCGGAAGAAGCATTCGAACAAGGCGTATCCATCCTTCCCGTTTTCGTAGAGCGTAAGCTCAAATCACTTAAGGGGCGACTGACATTACGGGCTTTGCGAGAGATCCAAGGGGTCGAAAGATACAGGTATTCGGGACGACGCAGTGAATATGTCGCTGAACTGATTAAAAGGTTGCCACATAATACGCGAGAATCGTTCTATGAAATTGATAGTAAAAACCTCGGCCTAGGGTATTTGCCAACGATTACCGATGTAAAGAAGGGCGTAACCTCCTTGTCCGATGACGATAAAATAACCCGCCGGCAGAACATAGTTCGGAGACTGGCAAAACAACGGGTAACATCTTATACCATAGATAACATCTTCCAGCTAACTTCCGAAGAAACAAAAGCGGTCGATAATTTGGGCGACCTTGATTGCCTTGAAATAAAACAGGGATTGCCATGTAATCTTTTAAAATACCCCCTTCATATCAAGATGGCGTATATCGCGCCGTTGCGCCTTGTGACCGGATTGATTACGCGCCTGGACTCAAATTGGCCGCCGCTCGTGTACAGTTACAAGAATCTGGTCAAGAAGGAAGCGAATACGTTGGATGACTTTCATTATTTTATCGAGTACTGCTGGCTGGCTTGGGGGCCGTCGGTGCAGTCAACATCGTTGCTCGAACGCCCCGGAAGGTTCATGGTTCTTCAAGCTGCCTTCGGGGACGAGGCCAATTCGCTTCCTCTGATAATGAAGAGAGAAAAGTGGGAGCTGGTCAAGAAAGTATTGGGAAAGGGTCGTTACAGTGGATGGCCGGTAAGCCTCCATGACGTATTGGTTGTAAAGCCGGGCGCCGACAACTTTTTCAAGGAATTGCGATTGTACCCCCTCTTTAATGAACTGTTTTCGGATCCCCGTCAAGTAGCGCTGTACCTTCCCTACAAAGATCGTCAAAGTCGCAAAGGAGTTAAGGTACCGGGTCAATATGCGAATGGCGCGATCAAGATACTCCATCGCGCCCAGGATGCATTCTATAGTACCGCCTACGTGTGGTTGATGTTGGAACAGGTGTCACGCGCGGAAGTAAAATCACAGCGATTCAAATCAAGAAGTTTCAAACCGGGCAAGGTGATTCCCTTCTTCGAGCATGCCAACCTTGCTACCAGCAAAGGATTGGATTTTCTTCAGCATTGCCTGGCACGGAAAGCCCTTTGTCATATTCTGGAATGTGAAAGGGAGAAAGACTATAGGCAACTGGGATACTATCGCTTTTCGACTGCGCTCTTTCCGGAACAAATGGTTAAAATATTGAAGGAGGAAATCACTCTCCTTTCGCCGGAAAACCAGGAGACTGTGGCCAATCGATTTGTCATACCAGAAGCAAGCAAATGGCGGACCGCCCAAGACGTGTTAAACTTCGCCGATGCCCTGGATCGCAAGATTCGAGGCGCACTCGGCAAATAGGCTATTGGGTTTTCGCGTCTGGAACGTAAAGGAAAATCGAAAACCGTATCCGTACGCATTAGTTGCCATATTTACACCGGGGGCATATATTAGGCCATGACAACCGGAAGGACTCTATGAACGACGTGGCCTTTTCCCGGCGCGAAATCACCGCGTCGGCCGACGATATTGCGCTGTTGCGGAAGTTCTACCGCGATATCTATATCTACGAATTCCCCGATCCGAATGAGCGTGAGTCCCTGGAAAACATGGAGCGATATTTGCGGCTCAAAGAGGAGGGATGGTACGAAGCCAATAATTACCACATTCTGCTGTTCTTGAGCGATGATACACCGGTCGCCGGCTCGATTATCGACTATTTGGCGGACCCGAATACCGGGGTCATCGAATTTTTGGTGGTCCAAAAAGACCTCCGAAAGGCGGGAGTAGGCGCGCAACTGTTGGCCTGGACGGAGAATGTCCTGGCGCAGGATGCAACCAGGGCGGGCTATGCCGCGTGGGATTACATCATTGCCGAAATGAATGATCCCTTCAAGTCGGCCGACCTTCACGATAGTATGGATACATGGGAACGGGCAATGGTCTGGCATCGCTGGGGATATCGCAAGATGCGCTTCCCCTACGTGCAACCGTCTCTTTCACCGGACAAGGAGCCGGTTCACAATCTCCTCCTGATGTGTAAGCCGGGAACCGGAGTCAATCCCGATAGTATTCCGCCGGACACACTCATAACTGCAGTCTATGATTATGCTCGCTGGGCAATGCGGATAGACAATCCCGCCGCCAATCAGGAATGTCGCGATATGGCCGCGTATGTTCGGTCACAAACAACGGTGCCATTGGTGCCTTTGGCCGACTATATCGGCGACCCCGCGGGATGCCGATTGCGGTATTCCGATCTATACGCCGGCGATGTCACGGATATGGATCTGCGGGAACTCGATATCACTCTCGACGTCTATGCCCAATCATTCAGCGGCGGGCCAACCAGTGTCTCGGTCGACGCTTTCCGGACATCGATTATCAATCGGCGGCATGCCGGCAAGCCGTATGCCTATCACCTGCTGTCGATCAAAACCAGGTCGTCCGATCAACCGCGGGGAATGGCGTCGTTTTTCACCTTTCCCGGTGTCGGATTCGGTGGATACCTCGTCCTGGATAAATCGATTCGCGGAAAGGGACACTTGACGGAGATCATCCGTGTCGCGGAAAGGACTATGCTTGCCGATAAAAAGGGAGTCTCCGGTTGGCTGGGCGAATGCGACCCGGAAGATGATTCCCTCCCGGCGTTTCTGAAGCGCGGTTTTTATGAGATGGACGTCGCATACCGCCAACCGCCCCTGCATGACCAACCGCCGTATTCCTTTTCCGACGCCCCGATCCTGCATTTGATTTATAAGGAATTCGGGGACACGTTTACCGCACCCCGGTTGACCACCAAAGAATTCCTGGCGATGATAAGCTGGGTATATCGAATCATTTACCGAATCGAGCATCCGGAGTCGTGCGATTACTTCCAGGATATCAAGAAACAGCTTGGTTTGTTGCCCCATTGCCCCTGGAAATCGAAAATCGATTAAGGTCGCTTGGAAAAAACCATCCCTTTTGCGGGTATTCGATCCGGTGCCGGTATCCTGGCCTTTTTGCCCGACGCCAATGTCCCGAAAAATGATCCTCATGTCGCGGCGGACCCTGCGTAGAATGGTTGACGCCTCGTAGGGCAAATTGCCGGCAACGGGGCAAATGATGATCACTGTCGGAGGTGTGTTGATGAAACGGCGTTTTTTTGGATTCGTGCTTATGGCCGCGGCCATATTCTTCCCATCTCTTGCGTCCGCCCACTGCCAGATTCCGTGCGGGATTTTCGATGATTCCCTGCAATTCGTCGTCCTGAACGAGGACATCACAACCATCGAGAAATCGATCAGCCAATTGGCCCTGCTGACCGGCGCGGCCGAAAAGGATTACAACCAGATCGTCCGGTGGGTCACCAACAAAGACGACCACGCCGATAAATTCATGGCCGTTGTGACCGAGTACTTCCTGGCCCAGCGGATTAAACCGGTCCCGCCGGCCGATACCGCCTATGCCCTCTACGTGAAAAAGGTGACTGTCCTGCACCAGATGCTGGTGACGGCCATGAAATGCAAACAGTCGACGGATCCGGAAAACACCGCGCGGCTTCGGCAACTGACCGCGGAATTCAAGGACCTCTATTTCTGAGACCGGTTGCCCAACCGAAAAGTTCTTCTAAACAATAGAACAGTTATTTTCGTATTATACTTTGAATGCCGAGACTCCGCCGGGGGCGACAGGGATGGCGCCGAAAGCGGATTAATCGGCGGTTCGGCCGGAGGGCTGATCGAAAGAGGGGCCGCTTCGGTGGGACACACAGGCTGGCCATCACCGGTGTGATCTACACCCGTGCCGCCACCTGAAAGAGGGGAGCGGATTACAGGGAGTTTTTCGCTTGAGCCCCCGGATGGTGGACAAGCCGTGAGCGGGCGCCCGCGGAAGCGGGCGCCCGTTTTATTCCGGGCCTCCGGCCGCCGCGCTTGCCGGATCGGGCGCTACCCCGTGGTCACTGACTTGCTCATGACCACGCTACGGTAATTAACGATTTCCCATTGAACAAAATCCACGCCACGGTACCCCAGGCGCTCATACCAAGCGATGAGATGCCGCGCTTGCTCCGAAGTATCCGAGGCCAATTCGGCCAATCCGCGTCCCTGCGCATACTCCTCGGCATGGCGCATCAGACGTCCGCCAATCCCCTGATTTTGAAACGCCGGCTCCACCGCCAATTGGCTGATATTGCCGACATCCGGGCGAGCCAACCAGGGAACACCATGGCCGGCGTGGGGCATTTTGAACGTGATCGTGCCGATGATCGCGTCGTCTATCACCGCCACAAAACAGGTTCCCTCGGCAATTCGTTGGCGGGTGATCTCGACGTCCTGCCAAGTGGCCAAAAATCTCAATCCTATGTCGGCCAATGCCTTGTAGGCCCGGTGAAGGAGACCGGTCAAGGCCTCCAGTGAATCTTCCTCGCGCAAAAGACGAATAACAACGGCCGACTTGGATCGCGTCGATTCATCGTCCATAAACAATCACCAAAAAGAGTATAGCCGAGGTTTCTGGTATTGTCAATCACCGGCAGGATGTGATCGTCTGGATCGGGGACACCGGACATTTCGGGCATTCACAGGCCTTCCTTCCGAAAAAATAGTTGAGAGCCTGCC
>JAAZOE010000430.1 GCA_012797915.1 Candidatus Zixiibacteriota bacterium
AGGCGGGGGACAAATATTACTGGTCGTCCGACATCTATCCGGCCAACGAGGTGTCGTTGCGGTCGGCCTCGCCGGAGAATTTCGTCATCCTCAACCGCAGCGACCACGACCGGGTGATCGGCGAGATCGATTATTTTTCGGCGCCGGAGTTTTTACATCCGGAGGCGATTTATATCCACGGCGCGCAGACATTCCAGGTCAAGCAACTCGACTGGGAGGGGCGCCGCGCCTATGTCGATGAGGTCGCGGTCGATTACTATACGGATGCCGAGGACAAGACCGATCTAAAGGTGCTGGAGGCCGACGAGGAGCGGCCATTCGGCGAAAGTTTGATCGGCCACGGGGATGTCGCCCTGACCCGGGTGGTGGTGCTGTTCAAGAAGATCAAATTCCATACCCATGAGAATGTCGGTTCCGGACCGGTGGCCTTGCCTGAGCAGGAGATGCATACGACTGCGTTTTGGTTTCGGTTTCCGCCGGATCTGGCCATCGCCCGCAACCTGACCGAAGCGAACCTCGGCGGCGGCCTGCGCGGGGTGGCCAATCTGCTGCAGAACATCGCGCCGCTCTGGCTGATGTGCGACCCGCGCGACATCCGCGCCCTGAGCCGCGTGCGGGATACATTCACCGGCGCGCCGACCATCTTCGTCTATGACAATGTCCCCGGCGGGGTCGGGTTCGCCAAGAAGCTGTATGGGATGGCCCCGGATATCTTCCAGGCTTGTCTCGATCATCTGACCCGCTGTCGCTGCAGCGACGGCTGTCCATCGTGCGCCGGGCCGCCGTTGGAGGTCGGGCATCTCGGCAAATCGGCCACGGCCGACGTGTTGCGGTTGATGATCGAGCCGGCGACGGCCGTGCGCTAGTCACCCTTCATCCCGACAATCGCAGTTTTTTGTTGACCTTCGGCTCGGCCGTGGGCGATTTTTATCCAAGATAATTGCGGCACCGCAAATATACATTCTTGTCAGCGGGCAACGGAAGGAAACCATGGCGGCGGCCGGTCATGCCGTCCGCATAACCATAACCGCTTAATCATCAAGAAGGAGGAAACCGCATGAGGAAACTGTTGGTTTTGGGGTCGGCGTTCGTGCTGACCTTCGGCGTTGCCTTCGTGGTGGTACTGACCACCCCGCAACCGGCCACGGCCCTGCCTCCGTGCGAATGGCAGCATGTCCACTGGTACTTCACCGATAGCGACTGCTTCACCCCGGAAATGTATCCGGGACATTTAGCGACCCGCTGTGAGGGGTATAACCGGGTCTGCCTTGAATGGAATGAGTTCGGCGATTGCGTGTTTTACCATCCCTGGGCGTGGGAAGACTGCCATTGCGTCGAGCTGTGCTATTACAAACCGGTACCGCATGAGGAGGATCCGCCGATCCAGCCGTAGCGGCCCGGCGCCGGCAGCATAAAAACCGGAAGAATCGCGGCGGGCCGTCCATCGCCAGAGCGGCCCGTCGCGTGCTTGCCGACCCGGCTCATGATTGCCTCATCATACTCCGGGTCCTTAATGATACCCCCAGGGCGTATGTGGTTTTCAGACATAATATTATTATTGACAACCGTTTTGGGGATGAATTATAATTTGCGCACATAACCAGTGGTTTCGGCACCGTAAACCACTCCATTCGTATTTGCCGGGAGGGAATAAAATCGACGGCCATCGAAACGGCCGTCGAGGGCATCATATACTCTTTCACCACCATTTACAATCAAGGAGGATGTATGAGGAGGTTTTATGTGTTTTTGCTGGCCTTGGGGCTGGTTGCTTTTGCCGTGGCGTTCGCTTCCGCGGCCTGCGGACCGTGCGGAGACGTTAACGGCACCGGCACGGTCACCATCGGCGATATCAGCTGCATGATCGCCTGCCTGAACATGAACAATTGCAGCGGTATCGTCTGTCCGGAGAATGTGGATGTCGATGGCAACGGGTGGTTTACCGCGGCCGATATCGATTACCTGATCGCGTATTTGTTTGAAGACGGCCCTGCCCCTCAGTGTCCGTAAGTTGCGGCGACCGTTCGGCCGCCAGCCTCACGCGGGGTTGGCGGCCATTGCCATTGACGCGATTGGCATGACTCGGCGAATCAATACATCATGCGCCCGTGGACTGTCGAAGCGCGGCGCGCAGGGTCAGGATGCCGAGGATGAGCAAGGCAACGGCGGTGACGGCGCCGGGGAAATATCCGCCGGTGACGGCGACGCCGGTCATGTGGGCCGCGCCGTTGAAGAATTCGATGACGGCGACGACAGTTATCAGGCGTTTGGCCCATTTCACGCCGCGGTAGACGAGCAGAACCGAGGCGAATAGGCCGGTTATCAGGGAGATATTGAGCAGGATGAAGGTGGTGACCGAAAACGAAATGACGGGATAGATAGGGATGATGGATTTCGCCCAGACGCCGAGTTCGGGCAATCGGCGGTAGAAGCCGAAGATGATTTCCTCGGTGCTGTGGAGCGCCTGGGTGCAGACCAGGATCAAATAGAGCCGGCGCATATCCCCTTTCGAGATATTATTTCCACCCTGAAGGGTGGGGTACCCGGGGTGCGCGCTTCGAATGACAACGTATCCTTTCCCGGTATAATGATGCAACGACGCATCTCAGCCATCATCGTCAAAACCCACCTGCCGTCGCCGCTGAAGCGGCGACTTTAGGTGGGGCACCCGGGGTCAAAACACCGAAAATTTGAAATATTTACGGGGGTCCTTCTCGATGTCGGCAATCAGGTTGTTCACCCGCGTCATCATCTCGCGGACTTCCTCGTACAGTTTCGGGTCGTTAACCAGCGCGCCGCCGGAGCCCTCTCCCCGGTCGATTTTGGTCAAAATCGAAT
>JAAZOE010000431.1 GCA_012797915.1 Candidatus Zixiibacteriota bacterium
CCAGGCTTGCTTTCATATACCGTCTCCTATTGCGGTTATTATATACAGATTCGCCCTCCGGCGCAACCCCTCCCGGCTCAAATATATCCATGAAGTACGGATATTTCCCGGCGTCCCTGAGCGACGCCCTTAGAGAAGGACAATGAAATGTCCGTTTCGGGCATAAAAAACCCGGCCGATGATAGCATCGGCCGGGGAAATTCCTGCCACCGTTATGCTTGCGGGGCTGGCGGAGCCGCGCCGGGTTTGGGCCCCGGCTTGTTTTCCGACCCTTGGCCGCCGAATCCCTTGCCGGAAGCCACCGCTTCGACCGCCGCCGCCAGCGATCCCAGCATCTTGGAGGTTTCCAGCGGCAGAAACAGTTTCGACGCCTGACCGTTGGCGATCTTCGGCAGCGCCTCGAGGTACTTCAACATGATGACATCTTCGGTGGCTTTGCCGTTGTGGATGGCCGTGAAGACGTTCATGATCGCCCCGGCCTCACCCTCGGCCACGGTGACCTGGCGGTATTTTTCGGCCTCGGCCACCCGCTTGATCGCCTCCGATTTGCCTTCGGCCTCCAGGATGACCGCCTGCTTGCCGCCCTCAGCCTTCAGAATCGCCGCCTGCTTGAACCCTTCCGCCCCCAGGATGTTGGCCCGTTTCAACCGTTCGGCCTTCATCTGCTGGCTCATGGCGTCGGTGATATCCTGCGGCGGATCGATCCGTTGCAATTCCACCCGATTGACCCGCACGCCCCACTTGTCGGTGGCCGTGTCGAGCACGTCGCGCAGTTGGGCGTTGATGGCGTCGCGGGAAGTCAGCGACTGGTCCAGTTCCATATCGCCGATGATATTGCGCAGGTTGGTCTGGGCCAGCTTGGTGGCCGCCAAGTTGTAGTTGAAAATTTCGTACCGCGACCGCACCGGGTCGGTCACCTGGGCATAAATGACCGCGTCCACCTCCACCACCACGTTGTCCTTGGTGATGACCATCTGCGAGGGCACCTCCAGCACCATTTCGCGCATGTCCACCTTGATGACCGAGTCGAAAAACGGTATGATGACGTTCAAGCCCGAGTCGAGCATGCGCTGATATTTACCCAACCGCTCCACCAGCCCCTTCTCGAACGGACGGATGACGCGGAACGACATCCCCACCATGATGAAGGCGAAGAAGACTAGAGCCGCCACGAAAATGATCAAACCCGGCATACGCCGCCTCCTTGTCTATATCCTGCGATTATAGTGTTTCCACCGTGACTTTGGCCCCCGCGACGGCCGTGATGCGCACCTTTTCGCCGACGGCGATTGTCGCCTCGCTGCGGGCCTGCCAGATCTGGTCCTCGACCACGATCTGCCCGCCCGTGGGAGATACCTCGTTTTTTACCAGGGCCGTCCGTCCGATCAGGGCGTCCATATTGGTCGCCACCGGCGCCGGCTTGGTGATTCTGGCCGCGAACCGGCGGGTCAGGGGAATCAGCACCAACGAGACAACCCCGAACACCGCCCCCTGGATAAGATATGATTCCGTGAACAGCGAAACGACTCCCGCTGCCGCCGACCCGACCACGAAACAGGCAAAGATAAATCCGGGCGTGAAAACTTCCAGCACGACAAAAATCAACGCCGCCGCCAGCCACACCCATAATGCCGTATACATAATGACCCTCCGGCCCCATTGCCGCGCAACGGGAACATGCAGTATTCTTTTGTATTGTCTTGATAAATATACCGGCGTCCAAACGGTTTATTCAAGTAAAACTATCGCCGAGACTCCGGTTTCCGTCTTGGCTTCGGCGCCGGGGCCGATCCGGCCGAGGGGCACAGGGAATTGAGAATGCACCCCGCGCAGCGCGGGCGACGGGCGATGCAGACCGCCCGGCCGTGATCGATGAACAGGTGGGTCAGGATAATCCAGTCCTTTTGGGCGACCACCGCCATCAAGTCGCGTTCGATTTTAAGCGGATCGTCATGGCCGGTCAGGCCCAGCAGACGGGAAAGACGCTTGACGTGCGTATCGACGACGATTCCCTCGGCCCGGCCGTACCAGGTCCCCAACACCACCGACCCGGTTTTACGTCCCACCCCGGGGAGTTTCACGATCTCATCGAGCGTCTCCGGCACCCGGCCACCGAATTGATGTAGAATCATGACGGCCGATTCCTTGATCGCCCTGGCCTTGTTGCGATACAGCCCGATGGAGCGGATAGCGTCTTCCAGTTCCGGCAGGGACACGGCGGCGAAGGCCTCGATGGTCCGATACTTGCGGAATAACGCCGGGGTAATCTTGTTGACCTGTTCATCGGTGGCCTGCGCCGACAGGATGGTCGCCACCAGCAGCTGGTGCGCCGTCCGGAATTTCAGCGAGCAGCCGGACTCGGGATAGGCATTCCTGAGGAGGGCGATGATCTTCGCGGCCCGTTTCATTTCAACGTGTTTGTTTGCGGTGACGGTCATCTTTTCTTATAGGCGCGGACCTGCCGGTCGAAAAGGGCATTGGTCAGACGTTTCATTTGTTTCGATGTCGGATTCACCTTCGCCTTCTCCGCGCGGGATATGAACCGCCCGGAAACGATATCATCGAGCGCTTGTTTCATGGCCTCCCTGACGCGGTCATCGATCACCTTCGGTCCGGCCGTCGCCGAACCGTATTTGGCCAGAGGCGATATCCGGGCGAACATCCCTTCCAACCCATGCTGTTTGATCAAAGCCACGATCAAGTCGATTTGATAGGCGACTTCGAGATAGGCATTGCGCGGCGGCAGACCCGCCTCGACCAGCGTTTCGAAACCCAGTTTCAGCAACCGCGCCAATCCGCCGCAGAGGACCGCTTGTTCGCCGAATAAATCCCCCACCGCCTCATCGGTGAAGGTGGTCGGAACCAGATGTGACTTAGGAATGCCGATTCCCTTGGCCAGACGCGCGATAAGCCGTTCCCCGGCCGCGCGCCGTCCCTGCTGCACGGCCGAAAAGGCCGAAAACGGCCTTTTGGCCAGGAAGTTTTCCCGCACCGCCGTACCGGGGGCATGCGGGGCCAGAAGCAACACCGGCAAATCCATCGGCGGTTTCACCAGACCGAAATGAATCGATGATCCATGCAGAAACACAACCGCCGGGCGACCTCTCAGCCCGGCCCAAAACCCGGTATTCAGAACCACCTTGTGCCGGTGGTCCGGCAGGGCCACGATGATGATATCCGCGTTGGCGGCGGCGGTCAAAAGATCGGCCGCGGCGATCTTGTCTTTTCGGGCGACCGCCCGCGATCGCGAGCGGGGACGTAGTCCCACCGTGACCCGCCAACCGCAATCGCGCAGGTTCAGGGCAATCGCCCGTCCCTGCGCGCCGTACCCCAGCACCGCCACGCATTCGTTATGCGCCATATCAACCTCTCCGATCGGCTCAATATACCGGCTGCGGCGCCGCCTTCAAATCCCTTTTTCGCCGCGATATTGTCATTGACAAACATTTGAAAAGCCTCTACCGTATGGCATGCCGAGCAGGGAAAAGATCCTCCAGCAACAGGTGACCGCGGCGCTTTTGGAGGATGTCGGGGTCGGCGACATCACCAGCCTGGCGGTCGTGGATGACGAGGCCACCGGGGTGGCCGAGATTGTGGCCAAATCCGACGGCATCGTCTGCGGTCTGCCTCTCTCCGAGTACACGTTCCTCAAGGTCGACCCGGATATCGAATTCAAAGCCCTGGCCGCCGAGGGCGACCCGTTTCATCCCGGCGACCGGGTGGCCCTGATCATGGGCCGGGTCCGTTCGATACTCACCGGCGAACGGACCGCCTTGAATTTCCTGACGCATCTGTCCGGAATCGCCACCCTGACCGGCAAGATGGTCGCCGCCGCCGCCAACGACAAGGTCGCCATCCTGGATACCCGCAAAACCATCCCCGGACTCCGCTACATGGAGAAATACGCCGTCGCCACCGGC
>JAAZOE010000432.1 GCA_012797915.1 Candidatus Zixiibacteriota bacterium
GCGTATTTCGATTTCTGCACGGGCGGTCCGCTGGGCACGTTCCAGTCGGATTATCCGGAAGACATTTACGGCTGGTATCAGAACAACGGCGTCGGCCCCGGCAACCAGAACCTCTGGCCGATTATCGAATGGCACTTGGGCGGGGCCTCTCCGGTCCTGCACATGGTTACCGCTGAAACCGGCGGCGAGGCCGGCGACCCACAAACCCTCTCGTATTATCGCCGCGTGGGCGCCTACGGGGCCGGTTCGGGAACCTGGTCGCCCCAGAGAGTGATCGACACGGCGATGAACATCAACCCGGTGCTGGCTTCCTCGCCGACCACCGGCAAGGTGGCCATCGTCTGGAACCGTCCGGCCGACTACAAGGGGACCAATATCGATAACTGGAGCCAGTACGAAAACGACGTTTGGTACGCCCTGTCGTCCGACTACGGCGCCAGCTTCCTGACCGGGACCGGATCACTCCATCATCAAGTGGCGACTCTGGCCATCCCGGGCGCGAACATCACTCACTATGATCCGATGAGCGACTGGAAGGCGTATTGCGACATGGCCGCCCTGATTACGACCGATGACTACCTGCATATCGTCTGGGGCTGTCGGAAGTGGACCGACACGACCTCGCTGTATCGCCGCCAGTCGGCCATCTTTCACTGGTCCGAAGATGTGCCTTATATTCGGACGGTAGTCATGGCCGATTGGGATACCGGCGGCACCTGTGTCGGGTATGCTTGGGGCTCGGATGCGGCCAAGATGTCGCTGGCCCAGTGCGATGGCAAGCTGTACGTCCTGTACACTCAGTTTGGCAATGCGGATCAGCCGTGCACTGATTACAGCGCCAACAAGAAGGTCATGAACGGCGAATTGTACCTGACCGTGTCCAACGACAACGGCCTGGGGTGGGACAGACCCCAGAACCTGACCAATTCGCCCAGCCCGTTGTGTGCCGATGGCGCCTGTGAGAGTGACTATTGGGCCTCGATGGCCCGGTACGGCCGCGTGGATGCCAACGGGTGCGAAGGGATCGCCCCCGGGACCGATGTTCTGGATATCGTCTACATCAACGATAAATCCGCCGGCGGCTGCATCCAGACCGAATCCGGCATTTGGACCTCCAACCCGGTCATGTGGTTGGCGACCCCGTGTCGGGAACCGGTTATCATTCCTCCCCCGATCCCGCCGGTCAATTACGGCGAATGTTTCGGCGAACCGCCGTTGTGGGTGTTGCCGGGAGAAGATACCACAGTTGTCCTGAGGATCTATAACGCGGGCCTGGCGGACAACCACTTCACGATTGACATTTCGTATACCGATGGTTCGGGCTGGATAACGGTTTCGCCGATGAGCGGAACGATACCGCACGGCCTGAACGATTATATCGATTTGACGATGACGTTTTCCGCGCCGCCGGGAGCACCGGTACCGTCGACCTGGGTCGGCAAGATTTCGATCAACCATGAGGCCGAGGGAAGCCCGACGGAGATCGGCGTCTGCCTGGCGGTCGTTGCCGGAGACCCTTGGACCCATTCTGTCGACCTGGCCACCACCTGCAAGCAGGTTCGTCTGTGGAACGACGGCCATTTGGCCAACGGTGCGCAGAATTGGGCATTCGATTACATCGCCGATTGCGACACGTTCAACCCCAACACCTCTGCAAACTTCTACCTGTATGACGGTTCGCCGATCGTCTGCCGCATCGATGAAAACGGCGATACTCTGCGATTCTGTTCGTACTCAAAAATGTTTTACGACAACGACGCCCTGCGCCCGCTGGCTCCGTGGACAGTCGACAATAGTAACGCCGATTACACCAAGGCCAGCACGATGTATTCGACGGCCGACACGACGGTCGGGTTCCTGGCTGATTACTATATCCCCAAGGCGGACAGCAGTTGTGAATTCATCATCCAAAGGTTGCGCTTCTTCAATATGACAGACGCGACCCTGAACGGCGTTCTGGTAGGCGAATTCCTGGATTGGGACGTGCCGTCGGATTCGGGTTCATGGAACGGTTCGGGATACGACCTGCCCAGCGGGCTCATCTATCAGTTCGGCGGGGAGTACAGCCAGGACGATTCGACCGAGGCGTTGTGCGGTCAGGAGTCGAGCGATCGGTATGCCGGGATCGCGGCCGGTCCGGACATGACCTTCAGAAACAGCATGACCTTGGATAACGCGACTTATGTATATTCCACCGGTCCGTACGGCAGCCTGGCGCCGTTGCCGCCGGGAGCAATGTATAAATTGATGAAGGAGAGGGAGGGGTACTATACGTGGAGCTCAACGGCTCCCGAATCGCTGTACACCGACTTGTCGACGCTGGTCACGTTCGGCGAATATAATCTTCCCGTCGGGGATACTTTGTGCGTGACGAAGATCCTGGCGACATCGAAAACCGGCCAGACGGCGTTCACCGACGCCATCGCGGCCGGGAGGGCGTTTATCAACGCACATGCCAACGAGATGGGTTGCCTGGGTTCCTGTTGCGATCTGGCGGGGGATGCCAACAACGACGGCAAAGTCAACGTCGGCGACGCGGTGTATATCATCACCTACGTCTTCCGCGGCGGTCCGGCGCCGATTTGCATGCAAGAAGGCGATGCCAATGGTGATACCAAGATCAATGTGGGCGACGCCGTGTATCTCATCACCTATGTTTTCCGCGGAGGTCCGGCGCCGACTTGTTTGAATTGAGGCCGGGGCATGATGCCCCCCGGCGGCCATACAAGCGTACTCTGGAAGAGGAAGGGGACAGCCGGAAGTCATCCCGGCGGCCGCCGCGGCCGAGGCGACGCCGCCGCTGGATGATGCGGGAGCGGCGGGAGTTGCGATGAATCGATGCTCGCGCTTCCGTCGCCGGAAAAGAGAGGATTGAGGCCCGGGAGAACCGGAGGGGGCTCCGGCCCGGCAATCGTCCGGAGGGGAACGCAGAGGAGGCGCCCCGGACCGGAAGGGAGGTGAGAGCGGAAGCAATATACCCTCACTAGTACCGTCAGAGTATGAATGTCTCCCGGGACGGGGTGTCCGGGATGACCAGCAGGTACGGGGCGGACAAAC
>JAAZOE010000433.1 GCA_012797915.1 Candidatus Zixiibacteriota bacterium
ACCAGTAGAACAGCAGCACCGCCGCGGCGGTCGCCGCCGCCCCCGCCGCCAGGGCGCGGGAGGCCGGCCGCCCGGCCTGCATCACCAGTCCCACGATCACCGGTCCGACCACTGCCTTCAACCACATCGGCAGATACAGCGTCATCGGCGCCGGACCGATCGCGGGCGCCGCTCCCAGTGCCAGACCGACCAACGCCCCGCCCAGCACCAGCCACAGGCGCCGTTCGATGGCCGCCATGATCAGTGTCGCCGCCAACGCGATTTCCAGCAGGTACCCGGCCACGGGCAGGGCCATCCAGAACGGTATGGTCACGCCCAGGATCGCGCCTAACGGTAGGTAAAAACCGTTCGGCTTCACGGCGTCGTCCGGCCTATTTGAACGTCTCGGCCGTGAACGGCAGGATGGCCAGATGACGCGCCCGCTTGATCGCCGTCGTCAGCATCCGCTGATGATGGGCGCAACTGCCCGACACCCGCCGGGGAATGATTTTTCCCCGTTCGGTGACGAACCGTTTCAACAGACGGTCATCCCGGTAGTCGATGGCCGTGACTTTATTTTCGCAAAACCGGCAATGCCGCCGTTTTCTTTTTTCCAGCATGCTCTCTACCTCATCAAACGTTTTCGTCGCCGGACCAATGCGGTCCGGCCGCGATTCTTCTACTCGTCCCCTTCCCAGTTGCGCTCGGGACCGGCGAAATCTTCGCCGCGATCGTAATGGCGGCGCGGGCCGCCCTGCATCCCCCAACGGCCGAGCCGTTCATCGCGGGGCGTAAATTCCTGGAACTGACAGGTCAAGAAGCGCAGATACGCTTCGTTGATCCGCAGATTGGACTCCAACTCGCGGATGGTTTCGCCGGTGCCTTCGAAAACCAGGCTGACATAATACCCCTGGGTCAGCTTGCGGATTTCGTAGGCCAGGCGGCGCATTCCAATCCGGTTGTCGGCCACGATCTTGCCGCCGAACCGTTCGACCAGCTCCTTGGCGATCTTGATTTCCGCTTCCAGAGCGGCTTCGTCTAACTGGGAATTGAGCACTAACGTGCAGTCATAGACAGGCATTCGTACACCTCCCTTCGGGCAGTGATTGACCCCGGAGGTTATTCCCCCGGAGTAGGGTTGGCGCTGTTGGCCAGTTGTATCGCAGCGTCGAGACGATCGGCTATGACCAGTTCCATCGCCTCCACCGCCTGCGATATCATTCGGCTGACGATTTCTTCTTCCTCCGCCCGGAACCGGCCGAGGACAAATCCGATCACTCCTTGTTCCCCGGCCGGGGCGCCTTCCGGAAGCGGCCCGATACCGGCCCGCAACCGGGGAAACTCCCCGCCGCCCAACTCAGCGATGATCGATTCCAGTCCGTGATGGCCGCCGGCTGACCCGCGGGTGCGGATCCGCAACGTTCCCAGCGGAAGGTTGAAATCGTCGGTTATGACAAAGAGCTCCGAGGGTCCGGCCCCGAACATCTCCATCGCCTCCACCACCGCGATTCCGGAGCGGTTGACGAAGGTCAACGGCTTGATCAGGTGAATGTCCCCGCCCTTGGCCGGTATGGTCGCGTAATCGAACCAGACCGCCCGTCCGGGCCGGGCCGAACCGATCGTTTTCGCCAGACGGTCGATGATATCGAAACCGAGGTTATGCCGGGTATGCTGATACTCGGCCGGGTGGTTGCCCAGCCCGCAGATAATCTTCACCACGGCGTAACCCCAACGCTATCAAACCGTCACGCGGCCCCTCAATTTACCCGCCGCCGCCGGATTGTCAAGGCCATTTTTACGGCGCCCGGACGGGTAAGCCCCCCGGCATTTGAGATAGAATATACCGGCAGCCCCGGTTGCCGGACTTTTTGCTGTTTCTCCTATATTCAGCCGTATATGATAGAGAGAAGGTCTCTATGCCGACGATGCTGAAACTGACCCCATACCTCCGCATAGGAGGGAATCTCCTGGCCCCGTACCTCGACGGCGTTGACAATTTCGTCGCCTGCCAGACGGATGAATCCTGGAAGGAACAGGGCCCCCTCCGCCGCAAACCGTCCGAAACGTATCTCCGCAACGCCCTGGCTGTCGGCATCTTGAACCTTCTCCACCGAGAGGCATTCCAAGCCGCGGCCAAACGGGTCATTGTCCTTCCCGCCTGCCTGAAAGATTACGGCGACTGGGACTGTGTCGCCGCCGGGGGGAAGAACCCGTCCGAATGCGCCCGGTGTCATTCCGGGTGCCCGGTGCATGATACCCTCGAACGATTCGCCGATGACCATACGGCCGTGCTGATCGAACCGGAAGATTTGACCGCCGCCCTGTCCAAAATCAAGGCGGAAGACGGTACGATCGGCGTAGTCGGCGTGGCCTGTGTTCTGACCCTGTTATCCGGCTTCGACCGGACGATCAAACTTCAACTGCCCACGCAGGGAATCTTCCTCAATTACAGCAGTTGCGCCCATCACTGGGCCGCCCCCCCGTTTAACACCGAATACAGCCTCCGTCAACTGGCCAGGGTATTGGGAAAGGAGAGTCCGGATATCGATCCTCCCGGCGATGGCCGGGGGGTGACCTATTCGCTGGTTCGGCCGCATTTTTCCCCCGATGATTTTTACCAGCGGCTCGATTACTTGGCGGCGGTATTCGCCGCCGATTATTTGCCGTTTTACCGGCAGGCCAAACCGGACGCCGACCTGTATACCTTGTCGCGAGATGTCCTTGGTGCCCTTGTCCCCGACTTGATCACCCGCGAAAACGCCTGACCCATTCAATCCCATGCTTGGGCGATCAACACAACTCGTTGTATGGCAATATATTATATCGTCAATATACCTATTGAGAGGCGAAACCATTGGAGATGTATAGCGTCCGGCAATATATAAAGAACATATAAACAAAATATAAAGTCTTTATATGTATGCAATCACATGCGCAATTCCAATGCTGTGATTCCTGGATAAAAGATTCACTGGAAATATGTAAAGTTTGAAGAATATCTTTACATTTGGCGATATATAAAGTATATATAAACAAAGTGTAAAGTCTTTATGTGTGCGCAATACGGTGCGAGGTCAAGTTTTGGAAATATACAGACTTAAGAAACCTGATATAGGCGGCTTGGAGAAGCGGGCGGGTTTGATATACTATAAGTATCGTGAAACCATTATGGAATATGTTGAAAAATCCTCGACCCCGAAATACCTGTTCTGGGATAAGGTCCGCTATCTCCCCCGCCCGGAAGGCATGACGGCCGAAGAATTCTGGGCTGTCGTAAAGATGTTGCGGGGCTTGGCTTCCCGTAGCGCACAGCCAATTGCGTACGATGAAACCGGTAAATACTTTACTTGGCTACGCCCGTCCGGTTTGGATGAATTCCTACATATTATCGACCTAGAATTGGGCGGAACCCTAGCCTCAACATTCATTGACGACCCCACGGTCCGCCGCCGTTTCATATCACGTGGTATCATGGAGGAAGCCATCGCCTCTTCACAACTTGAGGGTGCCAATACCACCCGTAAGGCAGCCAAACGGATGTTGTCAGAAAAACACAAGCCGGCCAATCGTTCAGAACAGATGATACTGAATAACTACCGCGCCATGATAGAAGTAGAGGAAACACTAAAGAATCAGCCGTTGAGTATGACCACGCTTATGGATCTGCATCGGATACTCATGGAAAACACTCTTCCTCCCGAAGATATCGGACGATTCCGTAAGCAAGCGGATAATATCACAGTCGTCGATGCCTCGACCGGTGTTGTCTACCACGTTCCACCTTCGGAAGAGTTTCTTCGGCAGGAATTGCCTCGTCTCATCCAGTACGCAAACGATGAAATCGACGAGCGGCAATTCATGCATCCCGTGATAAAGGCCATTTTCCTTCATTTCTGGGTGGGACACTTGCATCCATTTATCGATGGAAATGGTCGAATGGCGCGAATAATCTTCTACTGGTATGTAATAAGGAAAGGATACTGGGCATTCGCGTATCTTCCTATATCTCGGATTATTAAAGCCTCTCCCGCGCAGTATCGGGATGCCTACATCTATACTGAACAGGACGACAACGATCTGACCTATTTTTTGGATTATAACATCCGGAAACTGGCTCAGGCAAAACGAGTGTTTGAAGCGTATGCGAAACGAAAAACCGAGGAAAATAGACGAATGACTCGGTTAGCCAGAGAGGAGTATGGCTTTAACGACCGACAAATCCAACTTCTTCGCCATTTGCATAAAAACCCTGATGCCGCAACGTCAATTAAAACCCACGCCCGCGTTTATGACATTTCCGTTGTAACCGCCCGCAAAGATTTGGAAGCGTTGGAGGAAGCCGGGTTCCTGTTGTCAAGGAAAATAGGCCGCGACCGTCCTTTTCGCGCCACCGAAAAAACGGTTGAATTATTCTAATCCCCGAATTCGCCGACCGGGATCGAACGAAATCACCCCGGCCGACGTCTTACTATTGCCGGCGGGGGTGGTTGGCAACGACCGAAAGCCGATGCAGGCGGGTGCATTCGGGTGGATCACATTCCGCCCCCTCCGGCCGAAATACGCAAAAATACGATTGCCTTATTTTATTATTCCGGCGATATTTTGAATGTCAGAAGGAGGACGATATGACCGGAATGCGACTTGTCGCCGTGATGGTTCTGGCCGGCCTGCTCTGCCTGCACTGTTCGAAAACAACCGAGCCGTCCAAACCGACCCCCACGCCCCCCGTCGACCCCGCTGTCGTGAAGAAACAACTGGTGACCTCATCCAATCGGTTCGGCCTGAGCCTTTTCGCCGCCCTGACCACACAGGAAGGCCCGGCCAAAAACGTCTTCATCTCGCCTTTGTCCGTATCCTATGCCCTGGCCATGACCTAC
Organism: Candidatus Zixiibacteriota bacterium; assembly: GCA_012797915.1. Classification (GTDB taxonomy): domain Bacteria; phylum Zixibacteria; class MSB-5A5; order GN15; family JAAZOE01; genus JAAZOE01. The sequence continues at coordinate 4,857 of JAAZOE010000433.1, forward strand.
AATGGCGCCGCCGGGCTTACCGCCGAACAGATGGCCCAGGTGCTCGGTTTTGAGGGGCTTTCGCTGGCCGACATGAACCAGTGTTTCCACGATCTGACCGAGTACCTGACCACGGTTGATCAGTTCACCACTTTCGAGATCGCCAATTCCCTCTGGTGCGGGAAAGGCATCCCGACGAAGCAGTCCTTCATCGACCTCAACCGGATATGGTTTGACGCCGAGGTAAACACGATCGACTTTAGCGCCCTGTATGCCGTCGATACGATCAACCACTGGGTGGCCGAGGCCACCCACGACAAGATCACTGAAATCATCACTCCCCCAATCGATCCGGCCACGGTCATGTTCCTGATCAATGCCATTTATTTCAAGGGGGACTGGACTCATCCCTTCGACACGGCCATGACCGTGAACGGGCAATTCCATTGCGGTGATGGTTCGGACGTGACGATCCCGATGATGAATAAAGACACCCTGTTTTTTGTTGCGTACAATGACCTGTTCGAAGCCATCGATTTGCCGTACGGCAAACACGGCTATTCTATGACGATCCTGCTGCCCCGTGAAGGCGTCACGGTCGACCAGCTTATCGCCCAGATGACCCCCGAAAACTGGGCGACCTGGATGGGCGCATTCATCGAATGGCAGACCTTTTTCGGCATGCCCAAGCTTACCGTGGAATATGATGCCTCCCTCAAAGGGGTGCTAGCCGCCCTGGGCATGTCTGTCGCTTTCAGCGACCAGGCCGACTTTTCGAACATGGTCGACAGCCTAAGTGTATGCATCGACGATGTCCTGCACAAGACGTACCTGAGGGTGGACGAAAAGGGAACCGAGGCAGCGGCGGTAACCGCGGTGGTTATTATGCCGACCTGTCTCGACTACTTTATTGTCAATCGACCGTATATCATGGCCATCCGGGAGAAGGAATCGGGGACGATCGTATTCCTGGGCCGGATCGCCGCGCCGGAGTGGGACGGCGACTGAAGACTGCTATACCTCCTTTCTTTTATGGTGCCCGGCTGCTCCGATGCAGCGACCCAACCGGCCCCGCTCTCCCCGGGCGGGGCCGGTTGTTAGACTTGCTTACAATGGCCTTTGCCGGACGCTTCGGTTTCCGCGCTTTCATCTGCCGGAGACCGGCGGGGTCCACTCAGGTGTGACAATCGCCCTGAATCCCGCCAAGGACGTTGCCATTGTGTCAAAAAAATGTGTATATTACTTGGCCGATAACGGCGCTCCGGCCAGCAAACGGCCACAGGTACGAAAACTCGAAAGGCACGGATAGAAAGACTATGAGCGACGAAAGCAGACCACCGCAGGAAACCGAACAGCCGTTGAACCAGGTCATCGCCTCCCGCTTGGCCAAGCTGGAACAGCTCAAGGCGATGGGGATCAACCCGTTCCCCTACCGTTTCCAGCGCGATACCTCCACGATAGCCGCGGTCGACAATTTCGACCAGTTAGTCGAAAAACAGGCTGTCGTGGCCATGGCCGGGAGAATCATGACCATCCGGGTCATGGGCAAAGCCGCCTTCTTCCATTTCCAGGATGAATTCGGCCGCTTGCAGGGGTATATCAAGAAAGACGTTGTCGGCGACCAGCTCTGGACCCTCTTCGGCCTGCTCGACATGGGCGATATCGTCGGCCTGACCGGGACGATGTTTGTCACCCGCACCGGCGAAAAGACGCTCAACGTTTCCGGCCTGGAACTGCTGACCAAATCGCTTCATCCCCTGCCGGAGAAGTACCACGGACTGACCGACAAGGAAGCCCGCTATCGCCAGCGATATGCCGACCTGATCGTCAACCCGGAGGTTCGCGAGACGTTCAGACTGCGGTCGAAAATCATCGCCGCCATCCGCAACCATCTCGGTCGCGAGGGATTCATGGAGGTCGAAACACCGATCCTGCAACCGCTCTATGGCGGCGGGGCGGCCGAACCGTTCGTCACCCGGCATAATAAGCTGGATACAAACCTCTACCTGCGGATCGCCGATGAGCTGTATCTCAAACGGCTGATCGTCGGCGGCTTCGAAAAAGTCTGGGAGTTCTGCAAGGATTTCCGCAATGAGGGAATGGATCGACTGCACAACCCGGAATTCTCCATGATCGAACTGTACCAGGCGTATGCCGACTACACCGACATCATGGCCATGTTCGAAAAGCTTTTGCGCGACGTGGTCACCACCGTGCACGGTAAAACCGAGATCGTCTATGAAGGGAATCGGATCGACTTCGGGCCGCCATTCAAGCGGATTTCGATGCTCGAGGCTATCGTCGCCCATGGCGGGCCGGACCTGTCCGATTTCGACTACGACCGGGCGGTCAAACTGGCCAAGGATAACGGTATCGACACGGCCGGGCTGGCCATTCACGGCAAGGTGGTCGAGGCGTTTTTCGAAAAATTCGCCGAACCGCATCTGATCAACCCGACTTTCATCATCGATTTCCCGAGGGATGTTTCCCCTCTGGCCAAAGTGCACCGGTCCAATCCGAAACTGGTGGAACGGTTCGAGGTATTCATCGGCGGGATGGAATGCGGCAACGCCTTCTCGGAATTGAACGACCCGATCGACCAGAAACAGCGGTTTCTGGATCAGGGGAAGGTCGCCGAGGCGGGGGACACCGAGGCGCACAAGCTGGACGAGGATTTCATCATGGCCCTGTCGTACGGCATGCCGCCGACCGGCGGTCTGGGGTTCGGCATCGACCGGCTGGTGATGCTTCTGACCGATGCGCATTCGATCCGGGACGTGATCTTCTTCCCGCAGATGCGCCCGGAATAAAAAGGATTTCCATTGTGCGCTATGAATGGTTCATCGCCCGCCGCTATCTGATGTCCCGCCGCCGGGGGTTCTTCATCTCCCTCAATAACTTCTTCTCCATCGGCGGCGTGGTCGTCGGCGTGGCCGCGCTGATTTTCGTCATGTCGATGATGAACGGCTTCGAGACCGAACTGCGGTCCCGTATCCTCGGCGTCACCTCGCATATCACCGTTTATCCGCGTTTCGACCCGGTTATCGCCGATCCGCCGGCAACGATGGCGGAACTGAAGACGGTCGACGGCGTCGTCGCCGCCGCCCCGTTTATTTATTACAAGGCGGCGGTTGCCTCGGAGGAAACCGGCGACGGGATTATCGTCCGCGGTATCGACCTGGCCTATGAAGACAACGTCAGCGGTCTGAAAGCGACCATCCTCTCCGGGCGATACGATCTCTCCCCCAATGACCAAGGGGAAGGCGGGATCATCATCGGTAAATCGCTGGCCTCCCGGCTCAACGTTCTGCCGGGCGATCCGTTGGTGCTGTTTTCCCTGCAAGGGGAAAAACTCCGCGCCAACGCCCAGCCGCGGGTGAAACGTTTCGAGGTGCGGGCGATTTTCGAAACCGGGATGTATGAATACGACGCCTCCATGGCCTATATCTCCATCCCCGATGCCGCCGACCTGTTCAAGACCGGCGGCGTGACCGGCATCCACCTGAAAACCCGTGATATTTTTTCCGCCGACCAGACGGCCGAGGAAATCGGCAGCCGGTTCGGCGAGCGGTACGACGCTATCGACTGGAAGAAGATGAACAAGAATCTTTTCTCCTGGATGCAACTGGAGAAAATCGGGATGTTCATCGCCCTGTCGCTGATCATCGCCGTGGCGGCGTTCAATATCATCTCGACCCTGGTCATGATTGTGATGGAAAAACGGCAGGAAATCGGCATCTTGAAAACCATGGGCTCGGTGCCGGCGTCGATTTCGAGGATTTTCATGGGGATCGGTCTCGTGGTCGGGGGTATCGGCTGCCTGCTGGGATGGCTGGTTGGATTTCTCCTTTGCTATCTTCAGCTCCGGTTCAATATCGTTTCCTTGCCGGCGGAAATCTATTTCATCAACTCCCTGCCGATCGATATGCAGCCGCTCGATTTCATCATCGTCGGCCTGGCCTCCATCGCGCTCTGCTTCCTGGCCACGCTTTATCCGGCCCGACGGGCCGCCCGGCTGTCGGTCGTGGAGGTTTTACGGCATTGACGATTTTTCGATACGGCAAGGTTCAGAGTCCGGTAAAAATTGGCGATATTACGTATGAGTCATAACGGGAATGACATGGGAAGCGCCCAACGTGATACCTCCTGCATCCTTCGGGCCACCAATATCCATCGGGGTTTCGATACTCCCAAGGGACGGATCACCGTCCTGGAAGGGGTCGATCTGACCCTGCAACGAGGGGAAATGGTGGCGGTTTTGGGCTCCTCCGGGGTGGGGAAAACGACCCTGTTACACATCCTGGGAGGTCTGGATCGGCCTGACCGGGGGGAGATTCATTTCGGTGACCGTTCCTATGCCAAGATGTCGGAAACCGAATTGGCATCGTTTCGCAATCGACATGTCGGATTCGTTTTCCAGTTCCATTATCTCATGGCCGAATTTTCGGCTCTGGAAAACGTTATGATCCCGCTGCTTATCGCCCGGCGGCCGGCGGCCGACGCCCAGGAGCGGGCGGAACTTCTGTTGTCGGAAGTGGGTTTAAAAGAGAGGATGGGACATCGGCCGGCGGAATTGTCCGGCGGCGAACAACAGCGGGTGGCGGTGGCCAGGGCTTTGGCCGTGGAACCGGATTTGGTGATCGCCGATGAACCGTCCGGCAACCTCGACTTCGAAACCGGACGGGAATTGCACCGTCTTTTGGTCGAGTTAAACCGGACGAAAAACATTACTTTTTTGATCGCCACCCATAATCAACCCCTGGCCGATTTGACCCATCGGGTGGTCAGGCTACGTGAAGGGAAAAACGAAGTCGGCCGATAATACAGAGAAAGAGGGCCGTACCGAAAGGGAAGGTGGTCAGGGCGATGAAATGCCAGGATTGCGGTGAGCGGGAATCCAAGATTCACATGATGCAGATCATCAACAACGAGAAGGTGGTTCTGAATCTGTGCGAGGAATGCGCCGCCAAGCGCGGCTTCCATTCCCCGCTGGACAACATCCCCTTCCCGCTGGCCGATTTTCTGACCGGAATGCTGACCACCGAAACCTCCGGCAAGGGTTCGCTGGAACCGTCGGGTCCCCCCCTGGTTTGCCCCGGTTGCGGCTTGACGTTCGAGGAATTCTCCCGGCAGGGCCGTTTCGGCTGCGGCGAATGTTACCGCGCCTTCCGCGAAAAGCTCCAGGGTCTTCTGCGCAAAATCCATGGCTCCTCGCTGCATCGCGGCAAGCTGCCGCCGCTTCTGTCCGACGAGGGAGGCGCCATCAAGGAGCAGGAACGGCTCAACGAGGAGCTTCGGCGGGCGATCATGGAAGAGGATTTCGAGCGGGCCGCCGATCTGCGCGACAAGCTGAAATCCCTGCAGGAACAACCGGCGCTGGTAAAAGACAAGGAATAGACAGGCCATGTTCGAGGAAATGACCAAACATCCGGTCGGGTGGCTCAGCGGCGACGGGGAGGAATCCCTGGTGGTTTTGTCCAGCCGCATTCGCATGGCCCGCAATATCGCCGGCCTGCGGTATCCGGCCTCGGCCGACGGGACCACGCGCCGGAAGGTCCTGGAAAAATTCGACTCGGCCGTCGGCACCTCCGAGTTTCTTAAGCGGGGAACCTTCATCCGCACCGAAACGGTCGACCGGACCGACGGCGGTTTTCTGGTCGAACGGCACCTGATTTCGCCGACCCTGCTGGACCATCTCGACAGCTCCGGCGTCTATATCGAACCGACCGAACGGGTGTCGATCATGGTCAACGAGGAGGACCATCTGCGGATCCAGGCCATCACTCCGGGGCTGGAGATGGACCGCACGATGGATCTGGCTTCGCAGTTCGACAACGAGGTCGGCCGTCTGCTGGAATACGACTATGACAGTGATTTCGGATTTCTGACCGCCTGCCCGACCAATGTCGGCACGGGCTTGCGGGCGTCGGTGTTGATTCACCTGCCGGGTCTGGTTCTGACCCGCGATATCGACAAGGTCATCCAGAAGATCTCCAAGATGGGGGTGGCCGTGCGGGGGTTCTATGGTGAGGGAACCGACGTCCTCGGAAATCTGTTTCAAATATCGAACCAGACGACGCTGGGCAAGTCCGAAACCGATATCATCGAGGATATCGAACGGGTGACGCGGATCGTCATCGGCGATGAGGCCGCCGCCCGGGAGCGTCTACGCCGCGAGGCGTTCGATCATATCTGCGACAAGATCTGGCGGGCCTACGGCATTCTCAAGTACGCCCGGGTGTTGTCGTCGGACGAGGTCATGAATCTGCTGTCGGCGGTCCGTTTGGGGATCGCCATGGGGATCATCGATTTCGTCTCCATCGCCGTGGTGAATGAGATTCTCGTGTTTTCGCAACCGGCGCATTTGATGAAGTTCCGGGGGAAGGACATGACCGCCGATGAGATGGACACGTTTCGGGCGGACATGGTCAGGGGAAAAATCGGCCTGGGACATTAACGGGAGGCTTTGATCAGACATGAATGAGATGTTCACCGAGCTGGCGCGCAAGGCCATGGAATACGCCAAGGAAGAAGCGGCCCGCCTGCGCCATGATTATATCGGCACCGAGCACCTGCTTCTGGGATTGATCCGGCTGGGTGAGGGACGGGCGGTTGAGATCATCCTGAATCTGGGACTGGAGCTCAACGAACTCAAGGGGGCCGTCGAGGAGGTGGTGCAGCCGGCCGGCGGCACCATGACCATGGGCCAGCCGCCCTTGGCCGCCCGGGCCAAGAAGACCCTGGAACTGTCGGGGCAGGAGGCGCGGGCCCTCAAGTCGAAAGATATCGATACCGAACATATCCTGCTGGCCCTGCTGAAGGACGAGGAAGGCGTGGCCGCGCAGGTCCTGTCGATGTTCGAAATCGACTACAAGGAAGTCTACGATGAATTGCGCAATATCCAGAGCGGCAAACCATCGGCCTACAAGCGCAAACGGCGCAAATCCAAAACCCCGGCCCTCGATCATTTCGGCCGCGACTTGACCGAAATGGCCCGCCGCGGTCGGCTCGACCCGATCATCGGCCGGCAGAACGAGATCGAGCGGGTGACCCAAATCCTCTCCCGTCGCAAGAAGAACAATCCGGTTCTGATCGGCGAACCGGGCGTCGGCAAGACCGCCATCGTCGAGGGTCTGGCCCAGCGGATCGTCGAGGGGAAGGTCCCCCAGACGCTGGAAAACAAGCGGGTGGTCACGCTCGACATGGCCTCGCTGGTGGCCGGCACCAAGTACCGCGGCCAGTTCGAGGAACGGCTCAAATCGGTCATGACCGAAATCATGAACTCGCGCGACGTCATCATCTTCATCGATGAGCTGCACACTATCGTCGGCGCCGGCGGCGCCGAGGGTTCGCTGGACGCCTCCAACATTTTCAAGCCGGCCCTCTCCCGCGGCGAACTGCAGTGCATCGGCGCCACCACCCTCAACGAGTACCGCAAGTATATCGAAAAGGACGGCGCCCTGGAACGGCGGTTCCAGATGGTCATGGTCGACCAGCCCAGCGAGGACGACACCGTCCGCATCCTGATGGGCCTCCGCTCCAAGTACGAGGAGCATCACCGGATTAAAATCTCCGACGAGGCCATCGCCGCCGCGGTCAAACTGTCCAGCCGCTATATCTCCGGCAAATTCCAGCCGGACAAGGCCATCGACGTGCTCGATGAGGCCGGTTCCCGCGCTCATCTGGCGTCGTTCACCCGGCCCAAGGAATTCGGCGATCTCGAAAACGAAATCACCGCTCTGTTGTCGCGCAAGGAAGACGCCGTCAAGCATCAGGCGTTCGAAACGGCCGCGCAGTTCCGCGACGAGATCAAGTTCAAGAAGGAAAAACTGGCCGACATGCAGAAATCCTGGGAGGAGCAGCGCTCCAAGGACCTCATCACGCTGTCCGAGGACGATATTGCCCAGGTGGTCTCCAGCATGACCGGCATCCCGATTTTCCGGCTGGAAGAAAAAGAATCCAAGCGGTTGCTGCGCATGGAGGAAAAACTCAAGGAACGGATCGTCGGGCAATCCGAGGCGATCGGCGTCATCACCCGGGCCATCCGGCGTTCCCGCGCCGGCCTGGGGGACCCGCGCCGACCCATCGGTTCCTTCCTTTTCCTCGGCCCGACCGGCGTCGGCAAAACCGAACTGGCCCGCCAACTGGCCGAATTTCTGTTCGAGGACGCCGAATCGATGATCCGGATCGACATGTCGGAGTACATGGAGAAATTCGCGGTTTCCCGCCTCATCGGCGCCCCGCCCGGATACGTCGGGTATGAAGAGGGCGGCCAGCTGACCGAACGGGTCCGCCGCAAACCGTACTCGGTGGTGTTGCTGGATGAAATCGAAAAGGCCCATCCGGAGGTCTTCAACATCCTGTTGCAGCTTTTGGATGACGGCCAGTTGACCGACAGCTTCGGCCGCAAGGTCGATTTCAAGAACACGGTCGTCATCATGACCTCGAACATCGGTACCCGGCAGATCGGCGACCAGAAGGTCGTCGGGTTCGACAAGCTGGAAGTCGCCGCCGACTACGAGAACATGAAGAAGAAGATCGTCGAGGAGTTGAAGAAGCTATTCAACCCCGAACTGCTCAACCGCATCGACGAGACGGTCATCTTCCATTCGCTGACCATCGACCATATCAAGGAGATCATCGACATTCTCCTGGTCGATCTGGCCAATCGTCTGGCCGAGAAGGGCATTTCCTTCAAGCTCAGCCCCGAAGGCAAGCACTGGCTGGCCATGAAGGGATTCGAGCCGTCGTTCGGGGCGCGGCCGCTGAAGCGGGCCATCCAGAAGTATCTGGAAGATCCGCTGTCGGAGGAAATCCTGCGCGGCCAGTACGCCGGCGACTGCGAGCTGGAGATTGTTGTGGCCGAGGGCGAGGATCGCCTGCAGTTCAATTTCAACCGCGGCGGCAAGCGGGAGGATACTTCGATGCGGGCCAACTCCGTCTCGCCATAGACACAGCCACCAACCGATCATACAAAGATCGGCCGTCCGATATAAAAAACCCCCGTGGGCCATCCCACGGGGGTTTTTATCTGCTTGATGATGGAACAGTGGGGACGCGCGCCTGAGCGCGCGCCAAGCTCCATGTGTAATCCTCGCCGGTCACCGATGGCAGGGGGCCGGGCCGCCTCTGAATATGAATCCGGCCAGATACACCGCGTCGCCGATATTGACCTTACCGTCGCAGTTGGCATCGGCCGCTTCGATCAGCCGCGGGGTCGCGCCCGCCCGGAAGGCGTACTGAACCAGGAACATGACATCGGCGATATTCACCAGCCCATCGGCGTTGGCATCCCCCGACCGGTGGCCGATGAAGGGCGCCTGTCCCACGATGGACAGTGCTCCGGCGGTATTCGGTTCCCCGCCGGTCACGACGAACTCCTGCATCGTCGAATCCCACATCGGCTCATACCCCCTGATGAACGGCGCCGCCGGGAAAAGAATCTGCATCACCTCGCCAAGGAATTCGGGATACTCCGGTAGAATCGTCACCGCCGAGGGTTGAATCGCTCCATTGATGCGGATACTGCCGGGGGCGATTTCGGACACTTCGTACATCTCCAGATCGCCGATGATGACCGTGTCGATCAGCGGGACGATCCGATAAGCATCGATGGCCCGCTGGGGGGAGGGTGTCAGTATCGCGCGCTGGCCGAGGCAGGACCTGAGTTCGACGTTGAGTTCGATCCGGTCATAGAAATCCCATAGATAGATCCAATCATCATAGTATTCCGAGCCGACCCCGATCCGGTATCGTTGAAAATTCCCCAACAGGGACAGCGGCACGCTCCCCTCGATTACGTTTCCCGCCACGCCCAGAGAATAGAGCGTCGTTTCCTCGCCGGTCAGATTGTTCCGGACCCGCATGGAATACCCGCTCCAGATGGTGATCCCGTAGTCGTTGTCGTTGCCGTTCGTGCCCAGAAGGATCATATAACGGTCGCTATAATCACCGGAGTGCGGGAAGGCGGCTGCCCCGACCAGATCGATACGGAAATACAGATTGGCCGAATCATGGCAAAGAAAGAGCTTGTCGAAATCGGCCGAGGGATTCCCGTTGATGGCGTCATTATCGGGATCCTCGGCCACCAAAAAAGAATCCGCCCAATCGGACTCGTGACCGTCGATAAATTTCGTTTCGCAGAAGACCGGCGACCATAGGCCGTAGGGCATCCGCTGCCAGATCATCGAGTCCTCTTCGGGGCCGATACCGCGGAGGAGGTCGAAGTCATACACGAAAAGTAGGGTGTCCATGATCGGCGGCATGTTGAGGTACATCATAAGCGTATCATCGGCGAAGGTGCCGATGGCGGCGAAAATGCTGTCCTCGCCCGCCCAAATGGTCACGTCAGGACCCTGCTGGACCATCTTGATAACTTCGCCGGAAACCATGTCTCTCCACCAGTCGGTGAGATCGACGGTGTACCTGACCACGATCAGTGGTTCGCCAAGCTCGTTGAAACCCTTCAAGGTATCATTGGCATAGACCAGAAACATCGTATCGGGGACAGGATCCGTAAGGAAAACCCACAAGGTATCATCGATAAACGTGCCAGCGATGACCGGTTGATCGTTGTCGCTTGGAGCCAGGATGGTGACCTCGGTCCCTTGCTGCTGTATTTTGATGATCTGGTTGTTATCTTTGGGCACCCGCCACCAGCCGTGCAAATCGGTCATAAAGCCGCCGGCAGTTGCCACCAGAAACACGAAAGCAACGACCAACAGCATCCCCGCCGGATCAAATAACAAAATACCGGCGAGCCTGCGCAGAGCCCGCAAGAGCGCTTTCATATGATAATCCTTTTGCGAAGATCCCCAACTGAGTATAGTATAGAACACGTCGGCGGCAATGTCAAGCCGAAAATACCATAATCCTATTATATCTGTATTATATTGTCAATAAAAGAGGAGCCTTCCCGGCCCCCCGGTTCATACCGCCGGGTGCTCCACAGCTTGCCGTGGGATTTCTTGCGTGGCCGGCGCTTACCGCTTTTCCATATGAGAGATTTGGGATTAATAGCCCGCTCTTCAGGGTGGATTTTGTACTCTTCTTTGATGATGCCGCGGATTACTCCGCCGCCGGCGCCCCGGCTCCGGCCGAGGCCAGCGACTCCTCCTGGTCGTGCCGGCGAAGCGCCTCGATCAGCTCCGCGATGTCGCCGTCGATGATTGACGGCAGACGGTACAGCGTCAGGCCGATCCGATGATCGGTCACCCGCCCTTGCGGGAAATTGTAGGTCCGAATCTTGGCCGAC
>JAAZOE010000434.1 GCA_012797915.1 Candidatus Zixiibacteriota bacterium
ACGGTGCCGGAGCCTCTCCCTATTGGATTATCGCGGCCGATCTCGACGGCGACACCGATCAGGATTTGGCGGTGGCGGGAGCGACCAGCCCCGGGTACCTGGTTATTCTGGAAAACAACGGCGACGGCACGTTTGCCGCGCAGGTCGCTTATCTTACGAACGACTACAGCGTTGCCGTCTGTGCGGCGGACCTGGATGGCGACGGAGACGCGGACATGGCGATGGCGAACAACTACTCCAACGACATCTCCGTTCTACTGAACAACGGCGACGCCACCTTTGCGGCGTCGGTTGAATATGCCTCGGGGAACAGCCCCAAGTCGGTCTCGGCCGCCGACCTCGACGGTGACGGCGACCAGGACCTGATGGCCGCGAATTGCGCCGTCGATAATGTCGCGATTCTGATGAACAACGGCGACGGCACCTTCGCCCAGGCGGTGACCTATGCCACGGGAGACTATCCGTATACCGTAATCGCGGCCGACCTGGACCACGATGGCGACCGGGATGTGGCGGTGACGAATTATTTTTCCAACACCGTTTCCATCCTGCTGAACAACGGCGACGGCACCTTTGCCACAGCAGTCGGCTACGGCGCGGGGTACAGCCCGCAGTCGATCGTCGCCGCCGACCTGGACGATGACGGCGACCTGGACCTGGCGACGGCGAATCGAGAGAGCAGCGACGTTTACATTCTCTTCAATCTGACGGCGCCCCCGAGTGGGGTCGAAGAGGGTGAGACGCCCGAGCGGCCGGTCAGGTTCGCCTTGTCGCAGAATTATCCCAACCCGTTCAACCCGGAGACGAAGATCGCATTTACAGTGCCGAAGGCATCGGCGGTGAAGATTGAAGTGTTCAATCTTCTGGGCCAACGAGTGCGGCTGTTGGTGGATCAGTATTATCCGGCGGGCAGCTATGTCACGTCATGGAACGGGACGGATGATGCCGGCAGTATGGCCGCGACAGGAGTGTATTTCTATCGTTTCACCGCCGGCGACGTGACGGAGACGAAGAAGATGGTGCTGTTGAAATAGGCTGAAGCACCTCTGCTATTCGCCCCCCCAGGCCAAACGGCTGGGGGGGCCAGTCCATCATGATTCTGTAATTTCAAATTTCTTCCGCAAATTGCGGATTAGGCTTTTCACGGGAAGATATAAATTGCGCATTCGAACTTGACAGGCATTCCAGTAGACGTATATTATCTTAACGCACCGGTGCCAGACATCGTTTTGTTTGATTGTAATTAAAATATATTTACTTAATAAAGGGGTTATTCGATTAACTTCTGGCAGGAGGAGGTAATAACCATGAAGTATTCCCTGATTCTTGTTCCCCTGTTCGTTATTGCGGGTTGCTGCACGATTATGCAAGGTGCGAGTCAGGATGTTGGTATTTCCAGCACGCCAACAGCAGCGTCAGTAACAATCGATAACGCAGAGCGTGGGAAAACTCCCATGGTAGCCACGTTAAGACGGAAAGACAACCATGTTGTGAAGATTGAGTTGCCCGGATACTTGCCTTACGAGACAACAATAACTCGGTCAACAAGCGGTTGGGTATGGGGAAACATTGTTTTTGGGGGCCTTATTGGACTTGCAGTCGATGCGATCAGCGGCGGACTATATAAATTGAAACCCGACCAAGTCGCGGGCGTATTAAGTAAACAAAATGCAGAAATAAGGAAAATCGACGATATTATCTATGTAATTGTTACGCTAAATCCTGACCCGGCGTGGGAAAAAGTAGGAGACCTTAAGGTGCTTCAATAGATACAATTTTGCGTGCGTATGGAACCGCTTCCTATGGACGAATTGGGTAATACTATCGTCATTTCGTCAATATGGTGATATCAATCGCCAAAAAACGAGGCCCGGAGAAATCCGGGCCTCTTGGCATATATCGCGCAAGAAACAACTACGCGCTGGCTGTGTCGAAAACTACCCTTCCGCTTTCGGCTCGTCGTCGGATGACGAGGCAGGCAGTTCGGGATTGTCCGCCGCGGGAGGTTCCGGCGACGGTTCAGACGGTTCCGGAGCCGACTCTTCCGGCGCAGGGTGCTTCGTGTCGGGAAGCATCTCCCCGGCGACGGCGCCCATGGTCACGCTGTGGGTCGGATGCGCGGCCAGGAACTGCTCGAACTCCTCGCGGTCCCGTTTCTCGAAATAGGCCGCCAGCGACAGCACGATCTTGCGGGCGCTGCGGTCGAATTCGATGACCTTCAGAGGAATCTGTTCCCCTTCGTTGAACGATTCCGCGGGACGCTCCTGCCCTTCGCGGCCGAGCTGGTTGGAAGGCACGAACCCTTCCACCTCACCGTCGAGCTCCACCACCAGACCGCGGTCCATGGCCCGAAGCACGGTGCCCAGAACCTCGTTGCCGAGGTTGTACTTCTTGGCGTAATCCGGCCAGGGGTCATCCTTGAGTTGCTTGACGCCCAACGAGACGCGGCGGTTTTCGGAATCGATGCGCAGGACCTTGACCTCGATGGTCTCGCCCTTCTTGAGGACTTCCGATGGATGCTGAATCCGCTTGGTCCAGGACATGTCGGAGATATGCACGAGGCCGTCGATCCCTTCTTCGATCTCGACGAAGGCGCCGAAGGCGGTCAGGTTGCGGACCTTGCCCTTGACGATGGAGTTCACGGGATATTTCACGTGGACCATGGTCCAGGGATCGGGTTCCATCTGCTTGATGCCCAGCGAGATTTTCTCGTTCTCCTTGTCCACCGACAGCACGACCGCTTCGACGGTGTCGCCCACGCTCATGATCTTGGACGGATGCTTGATATGCTGGGTCCAGGACATCTCGGAGATATGGATAAGGCCCTCGATGCCCCGTTCCAGCTCGACGAATGCACCGTAATCGGTGATGGAGACGACGCGCCCCTTGACCCGTTTGTTGACCGGGAATTTCTCTTCGATGTTCTCCCACGGGTAGGGGGTGAGCTGTTTGAGGCCCAGCGAAATGCGCGAGGTCTTTTCGTCGTAGTCCAGGATCTTGACCTTGAGGTTGTCGCCCAGTTGCACCATCTCGGAGGGGTGACGCAGGCGGCCCCAGGACATGTCGGTGATATGCAGCAGGCCATCCACGCCGCCCAAGTCGATGAACACGCCGAAGTCGGTGATGTTCTTGACCGTGCCTTCGCGAACCTGGCCGAGACTGATCTCGCCCAAAAGTTCGCTGCGCATCCGCTCGCGCTCCTCCTCGAGGACCACGCGGCGGGAGACCACGATGTTGCGGCGGGTCTTGTTGAGCTTGATGATCTTGACGCTCATGGTTTGGCCGATGAGGGCATCGAAATCGGGCACCTGGCGCAACGCAATCTGGGAGCCGGGCAAAAAGGCATCCACGCCCATGACGTCCACCACCACGCCGCCTTTGATGCGCCGTTTGATCTTGCCGGGAACCAGTTCGCCGGCGTCGTGCGCCTCGCGGATATGGTCCCAGACCATCATGAAGTCGGCTTTTTGCTTGGACAGCACCAGCTGGCCGTTCTGATCCTCGACCGCTTCCAGGTAAACGTCGATCCGGTCGCCGACTTTGATGTTGACTTCGCCGGTAAATTCGCTGATGGGGATGATCCCCTCGGATTTGAACCCGACGTCGACGATGATGTCCTCCCGGGTGATCCCGATGACCGACCCGGAGACGATTTCGCCTTCCTTGATGTCCTTGATCGTGCTGTCATACATCGACACCAGCTCGTCGTATATTTCCGGCCTGTACTCGGCGGCCTCCAGTTCGGTCAGTTTCATGCTCTGGACAGCCTCGATGACCGGGGTTTCGGCCTGGGTCCGCGTGGTCGCCTTCTCGGCGATTCGTTTGCGCCGGGCGGTGACAACCCGTTCGATGGTCGGGGCGTCCTCCTCGATGATGGCGTTGGCCTCGACGTCTTTGGCCTTGACGAGTTTCGATTTAACCGTTTTGGTCTTCTTGGCCCGCGAGATCTTGGACTTGCTCAGTCTTGCCTTCTCACCTCCAATCTCATCGTCATCTGCGAACTTTTTGCTTTCGGCATCAGCCATTGTTACTATTCCTCCTTTAACGAAGCTCTCCGGCCGAGGCCGGAGGCGGTAGGGAATATATCGTCAATCCCGTTGTCTGTCAAGAGGGTCGGCGGCGGAAAGATGGAATAATCCGCTCCACGTATCCAAGGCTACCCTTTCTGGACCTCCCGGCGGATGTCGGCGATCCGGGTCATGACCAACTCGGCCAGCGCCTGGAATCCATCACGGTCATCGGCAAATCCAACGACCTGGTCAGCCGAAATCGGCGGGCCGAAACGGACGTTGATCCGTCGCCGCCACAGGGAAGCGGCCGTCCGCGGAGAACGGTAAACATAGGTCGGCACGATTGGCACCCGGCCGTGGCGGGCGATCAGGCCGATCCCCGGCTTGGGGGGCAGGAAATCGACGCCGTTGCCCCGAGTTCCTTCGGGAAACAGAATCAGGGCCCCGCCCTGTTCGAGGGCCGCCAGAACCCCCTTGATCGATTTGGGGTCATAGACGCCCCGGCGGACCGGAATGGAGTTCAACTCGGTGATAAGCCAACCCAGACCGAAAATACGGAACAGTTCTTCCTTGGCGAAGAAATGGACCTCGCGGCTGATACTGATGGAGACCACCGGGGGATCGAGATATGACTGGTGGTTGGAGGCGATGATGACCGGGCCGGTGGCGGGGACATACTGTCGGTTAAACATTTTCAGACCATAGACGAGCCAGGCGACGGAACGGGCGAGAGACCAGACGGTCCAGTATATCAGTTTATGCATGGTCATGGTTTCGAGGCAAACGCCCGGAACGCCAGGGCGAAGATTTTTTCCACTTGCCCCTCGATGGTCAGGCCGGTGGTATCGACCAGAACGGCATCCGGGACCCGTGTCAAGGGAGAAACCGCGCGTTCGGAATCGTTTTTATCGCGGGCTTCCAGCAACCGGATTTGTTCCTCGACGGTGGTTTTGTCGCCGCGGGCGACCGCTTCCAGGTACCGCCGTTGGGCGCGGGTTTTGATATCGGCGGCAAGGTAGATTTTCAGGTCGGCGCGGGGAAAGACAACCGAGGTGGTGTCGCGCCCCTCGGCGACGATATTGCCGTGGCGGCCGAGTTCTTTTTGCCGCTTGACCATTTCGGCCCGGACGCCGGGGTGAACGGCCACGGCCGAAGACCCGGCGGTGGCTTCGGGTGACCGGATTGCCTCGGTGACGTCTTCCCCGTCCAGCAGAGTCAACTGGCCGCGGGTGGCATCCGGGACGAATTCGATGACGACTTGGGCGGCGAGTACGGCGACGACATCGCCATCGGACCATGGTATCTTTCGCCTGAGAGCGGCCAGGGCCACGGCGCGGTACATGGCCCCGGTGTCGAGATAGGTGAATCCGAGGCGTTGCGCTAACAGCTTGGCGGTCGTAGACTTACCTGATCCGGCGGGCCCATCGATGGCGATGATTTTCCCCTGAAACGTTTTTAAATCCTCAGAATTCGGCATAGCAGATTTTCAGTATAACCGGTTTTTTCAGGAAAGCAAGCGCGAAAAGCGGGCGGTTCGGAAGCGCGGTTATTTCACCATCGGGACAGGATGATGGCGAGTGAGCGCCCAACTGAGCAGGAAGAGAATGCCGGCGATCGGAAACAGGGTGAACGCCCAAGAGATAATCAGTTCCTGGTTGATCAGGGCGAAGAGGGCATACCCGGCGAGAATCAAGATTCCGCCGACCAATTCCCAGCGGAGGGCGGATACCAACCCGGCCAGCATGACGAAAAGGGCCAGGAAAGCGTATTTTTCGGGGCGGGCGAGTATCCACGGGCTGGGGACCCCCTCGCCAAAGGACATCGTGACGAACAGCATGACCAGCAGGACGGCCAGTACGCGGGCGGTCCAGCGGATGATCGTGACCATACCTCATCCTCTCCGATACCAGACACAACTCTCGGTCCGTAACGTGAACTGTTAAACGGGGTGAGTCAATGGTTTTGTTGGGGACGGATACGCGAGGCGTCAGGAAGAGATTCCTGACGCCGCAGTAAAACGCCAATTAGAGAAGACTCCCGGCAGATGCGGAGAGGCTGTCCCACAAGCCGGTTTTGGCCGTTCTGCAGGGTCCTTAGCCGACGGCGCTTCTGCGGCGGCGGCGATGACCCTGCAGTCTTTCAATGGCTTACAATGTGATGATATGTGCGATTTCCGGAAAGGCAATCTCCAGGGGCACATCGCCGCATCTTATGGGACAACCTCTGGACATCTGCCGGGCACAAAACCTATATGGAGATTGCGGGCAGATATTGATCCGCCGCAAACGGACCGGGCATGATTCATGTCATGCACCGGGGCGCTACTTCTTCTTTTGGCAATCCGGATCATCGGCATCGGTGACGCCGTCGCAGTCGTTGTCCAAACCGTCGTCACAGGTGGTTTCGTTGATTTCATAGTGCGGACCGTAATCGGCCGGCGTGCATTCCAACCATCCGTCCGGTCCGCCGCACTGCATGACCGAGCCGGAGCAGACGCCATCCTGCATCGAGCAGGGCGGCGCGGATAATTCCTCGTCCTCCAAGCCGTTGCAGTCGTTGTCTATGCCGTCGCAGATTTCGGCCACGGGGGTATACGTCGAAACGCACTGCAATACACCGGAGACGCATTGCATGGTACCCGCCGCGCACGGGCCGATGTTGCCGGTATTGCATGGCTCGCCGATGCCGGGAATGTTGTCATCGGTGACACCGTTACAGTCGTTATCCAAGCCGTCACAAACTTCTTCCGCGGGTGATTCGTTCGGTTCGCACCACCACATCCCGGCGACGCAGTAGCGGATGCCGGCGGCGCATACTCCCTGAAGGCCGGTATAGCAGTATTCCCCGACTCCCGGCACATCGTTGTCGTCGATGCCATCGCAGTCATTGTCCTGACCGTCGCAGACCTCAACCGAAGGGACGACTTCACCTTCGCAGGGACCCCAGGCGCCGTCAACGCAGGTTTGCGTACCCGCATGGCACAGCCCGACGCCTTCGGTTACCGGAGGGCCGGAATAGCAGGGTCGGGTCTGGCCGCTGGTGCATTCGAAACAGCAGTTCGGCAGGGGCGCCGGGCCGCCCCGGAAGATGTAGTTGATGGTATAGACGGCATCGCCGACGTTGATTACGCCGTCGCCGTTGGCATCGCCGCACGAAGATTGGGCAATTACAGGAGCGGCGGACAAAAGGCAAACGGCCATAAGGCCGGTGAGGAAAAGTCGTTGAACGACCTTCATGGTAACCCCCATTTTAAATTGTCGGTATAGCCCCGTTGCATGATCGGAGATGAATGAATTCACGCTTTCTTATAGGAAATATACGGCAAAATTGAAAAGGGTCAATCGGTTTGTTGGGGGGTGAGTTATCGCGGCGGCCGAACCCTCGACGAACGTCCGGGGCACCCACCGCCGGTTGATGAAGGCGGGTACCCCATCCCCTCCGGGGATGGGGTCATTCTTCAGGGTATGATCTTCCCCAGCCTGAAGGGCTTGTTGAAAAACCTATGGAAACGGTTGCGGCAGGTCTTGATTCCGACGAAGTCGGAATTGTGACCTGCCGCCAGTCAATGATTTATGAATGCCTCCATTCTGCAAGAAGCATGGTCCTTTCAGATTTGTGGACTTTTTCAACACGCCCGAAGGCTGGGGTACCCCGTTTATTGGGGAAGACTCCGGGCAGATATGGATCCGCCACGGGCGAACCGCCCACGAAAATCCCACCGCAAGCGGCAGGGCACCGGACGGTCGGGTAAGGGTTCCCGACCGCGCACGGAGTCGTTACTTGGACCCTCCCGTCATGCCCCGCCGGGGGGGAATTTTGGGTTGGCTTCATTGGGCTGCCCATGGGGCCGCGAGGTAACGACAGGGGACCCGCCCCAAGCTGACGCATTCCCTTGCCTCAGGATTATCCCTTGGAAAGGGTTCCTCCCCCTCCGCATGCCCCCCCCAAGGGCCATCTGCATCGGGACTATCCCCCTTTTCCGTCGGGCCAAGGAATCGGGTCCCCCGGTTTTCTAGGCCATCTCGGCCACCGCCAGGTACTGCCGCAGAAGATCGCCGCCATGAGAGTACATAAAGGTCAAGCGGCCGACAATATCCGGGCTGAATCCGGATTCTTTCAACAGGCCCGCCAGATCGGCCGAATCGAATTGCCTGTCCAGCCCCTCCTGGACGGCAAAGATGACAATTTCGTAAAACCTATACCAGTCAATAGGATGCAGAGCTTGACGATCGGCTGTGCGGGCAAGGTTCTCCACCCGAACGCGCAAATCCTCGACGGTTGCAGCCATGAAGCCTCCTTCCAATGTCGTTCCGGCTCTCTCTGTTGCTGAATGGCCCCGTCGATAGTGCCGACAACGGAACCAGGTAATGCGGTCGCGCCCCTCCGACCGTCGAAACCGGCGGCCGGACTGCATCCTCCACAGGTAAGCTTACGGCGTTTTAATCCCCCTGTCAAGCGAAAACAGGGCCTCTTTGCGAAGGCGACAATCTCATTGACAAACGGGGGCCGGGTCATATATTGATGGTCTGTCGCCAAGACTATGGAAGACGATGATGGACTTAGACCTTCAAGGTAAAATCGAGCGGTTCACCCTCCCGGAGATATTCCAGCTGGTCTCGACGGGGCGCAAGACCGGCACGCTGGGGATTCAGCGGGACGATGATATCGTCATGGTCTATTTCCAGAACGGGTCGGTCGTCTATGGGTACGGGCCGCGGAAGACGTACCATATCGGGCGTCTGCTGGTGGATATGGGGCGAATCACTCCGACCCAGCTGGATGAGGTTATCGCCGCCCAGGCCTCCCCGACCTCCGGCGGCAAACGGCTCGGGCAGTTGATGATCGAGAAACGGTACATCGACCGGGCCGATCTCGAGGAGGCGGTTCGCAAGCAGGTCGAGGAACTGATTTTCTCGCTGATGTCCTGGGACCGCGGCTCATTCAAGTTTTATGAGAATCAGTTTCCGACCGAGGAAGAGATCACCATCAACCTGTCGGTCGAGAACGTGATTCTCGAGGGGCTGCGGCGCCTGGACGAGATGAACCGGGTCAAGGACTGTCTTCCGGATGCCTCGACCGTCTACGCCCTGGCCCCGGCCGAATCCGGTCAGATCCGCAACGTGTCTCTGAAGCCGGAAGAATGGAACGTCCTGGCGCTGGTCGATGGCCGTCGGACCATCGATGATATTTTGATTGCCTCTCCCCTGGGCTCGACCGAGACGCTGCACCATCTCGCCTCCTTACAGCTGGCTGGATTGGTCAAACCGGCCACGCATACCGCCGACCATGACCGGCTGGAGTCGATGGTCAATCACCTCAGCCAGTTGATAGAAAGTTACCTCACCCGAAATACCGGCGCCACCGTTGCCGGAGAGACGCCGGCGGAGCCGACGCATGACCAGATCTGAACTGCTGAACGACCTGGAGCAATCCCTGACGCGGCTGGTGGATGGCATGCTGGTCGACAAGGGACGCTCGATCGAGTTTCTGACCCGCCTGGATCGTCTCGATGATATCGCCATCGACATGGCCCGGGGCATCAACGCCGATGCCCGGCTGGCCGGGTTTTTCGCCGACAATACCCCCTGGCTTTTGGATGAGGACCTGACGACGGCCCAGAAAGGACGGGCCGGGACGCTGTTCGCCGAAATCACCGACCTGCTGGCGGCGCGAACCGACGAGGAAGGGCTGAAGCTGGGACGGGAGGCGGAGGAATGGTCCCGGGCGATGGGCGGCCGGCCGTTACGGCTGGTCTTGCGAGCCACCCGCGAGGAGGCCTCCCTGTCCGACCGGTTCCACGCCCTGTTGCGGCGGGAGGCGGAGGAGGTCAACATGCTCTTGGCCGAGCGGGAGCATTTGATGACCTGCCTGGACGACGTTCTGTCCTCCGCGGAGCTGAAACGGGATCGGATGCATCACCACCTGGCCGCCTCGTTGATCTACTTCCTGAAGATGGAAGGATACAAGGTGGAACCGTACGTCCGTCGTCTGCGGCGGATAACGGAAATACTGGAGAAGGAAAAACCGTGCTGACGCCGCAGGAAA
The DNA here is from genome assembly GCA_012797915.1 of Candidatus Zixiibacteriota bacterium. Lineage (GTDB taxonomy): Bacteria > Zixibacteria > MSB-5A5 > GN15 > JAAZOE01 > JAAZOE01. The sequence goes on from JAAZOE010000434.1 coordinate 10,056, forward strand.
AGGCGTACTGCCGGGGCCTGGCGGCCCTGCAGCGGAAAGATTTCGTCGCCGCCGACCGGGAATTCGCCGCCGGCGAGGAACCATCGCCGGAGCAAAACCAGTTCGCGATTTTGCGGGAAGCGACCCGGCTGCTGGCGTATATCCAGACTGAGAAACGGCGGCTGGCTCAGATAGAAAACTCAATACAGGAGACGATACATCATGGCTAAGAAACAATCGTTCGCTGACAAGGCCTCGAAGAAAAGCCACGTGACCATCTGCCCCGTCTGCCAGGGGGAGGTCACCCATATCAAGATGATGAAGGCGGTGAAAAAGGACGGCAACTGGCGATTTGTCAACCGGCCCATCGGGGTCTGCAAATGTAACGAGGCCGAGATTTACGGCTGACGGAAACCCCGGCCGCGGCCGGGGTTTTTGCATAGCGGATGCGGCAGGTTCTGGAAGAAAAACTGTTCCCGTTTGTCGAGAAACCGGTACGCTATATCGGCCGGGAATTGGGGGCGATCATCAA
>JAAZOE010000435.1 GCA_012797915.1 Candidatus Zixiibacteriota bacterium
ATTCGAGATGTACCAGGGCAGCCGCAAGAGCAAGTATCAACCCCCCGAAAACGAATAACCTTCCCGGCCTCGATTTTCCGCTGTCATGGGAACCGAAGGCCTCGTATCTGGTTATATATGGCAAGTCGTATTGTCGCAATCGTAGATAAAAAAGGAGGAACCTATGAGTCAGCTTATTCCCCAGGTGTATCCCAAGCTCGAATTTCCGCACTTGAAGGGCTTGAAGGGGATATCGGACGCTCAGATGGAGGTCCATTTCGGGCTGTACGCCGGGTATGTCACCAACACCAACAAGGTGAACGAACTGCTGGCCGAGATGGCCAAAAACGGCCAGGCCGGGACCCCCGCTTGGGCGGAGTTGAACCGTCGCGCCGGATGGGAATACAATGGCATGCGTCTGCATGAATATTACTTCGGCAACCTGCATCCGGGGGGCAAAGGGAAACCGGGGGCGAAACTGGAGGCGGCCCTGAAGAAGAATTTCGGCGGGTTCGAGGCTTGGAAAGCCGATTTCATCAACTGTGGCACGATGCGCGGCATCGGCTGGACGGTGATGTACCTCGATCCGAATTCCGGGGCGATGTCCAATCACTGGATTACCGAGCACGAGCAGGGACATCCGGCCGGGTTCAAGCCGATTCTGGTGCTGGATGTTTTCGAGCACGCCTTCATGGTCGACTACAAGCCGGCCGAACGGAAGAAATACATCGAGGCCTATTTCGAAAACATCAACTGGGACGAGGTCGAGAAGCGGCTCGGTTAGGATTCCATCGTTATCAGATTCCGATTACGATGAGGGCGCTTTTGTGTCGCACGAGCGCCCTCACTATTAATATCCAAGACTACCATCATGTCATCCTGAGCGCAGCGAAGGATCTCATGCCGCCGGTTCAAGATTCTTCGCTTCGCTCAGAATGACATCCTGTTTGGTAAACCAAATATCAATCTTAAGGCGAATCCGATATCAATGAGAAAAAGCGAAAGCCATTATGCGCGGACGGCCCGGCGCCTGGGATAAAACGCCCGGACTTTCACACCCGTCTGGCGATAGGCCGTCGAGGCGATCTCCTCCAGCCGCGCCGGCGACACCAGCTTGAGCTGCGTGCTGGGAACCGAGCGGTCGATCGAATAAATATGCGCCTCGCGGGGGCGGATTCTGCGCAACAAGGCCATCCAGGCGATAATATCCCCGCGGCCGGAATTGGCCGGCGTGCCATCGACGAACAGCGATTGAATGTAGATATTCTGCAGATTAATCAGGTGCTCGACGATATCCTCGAACCGCACCCGACGGGCCGGGCGGTTGATCGCCAAAAACCCCTTTTCGGTGCCGACGTCCAGCTTGAGTATCGGCAGATCGATTTTGGCCAGGCTCTGTCTGACCGCCGGGGTCGTCAGGCCGGTGGCGTTCGACAGCAGGGCGATCTTGACCTGCGGACGGTGGGCATCGCGCAGGCGGACGGTCTCATCCACAATCTCGGCGAAATGGGGATGCAGCGTCGGCTCGCCGTTGCCGGAGAAGGTGATGAGATTGAAGGGAGTCGATGAGCGCAGTTTTTCCTCCAATGCGCCGGCGACCTCCTCCACCCGCGGCAAGTCGGCCGCATACGGCGCCAGGTCGATCGTGCCGACCGACGTGAGGCCGTACTGGCAGTAGACGCAGTTGAGCGAACAGAGCTTGTATCCGCAGGGCATCAGATTCACCCCCAGAGACAAGCCGTACCGCCGGGATTTGACTGGTCCGTAAAGAACCCCTTGCTGCAAAGGCAGGAGCATGGCCACCTCCTACGATTGGCACTCTCAATATGCCGCCAAAAGAACGGAAAGGCAAGCGCCGAAATGACCTGAGGGGCGGGATTTCACGCTCCCCGGGATTCGACACCATATCGGGCCGGATTGTCCGTTTTTGGAGCCTCCAGTAACTTCCACCCCGTACCCATCGTAAGAAACGGAAGTGGCGATATCGTCCGGCGGGGGCGGAGCGGCCCCGGCTACCGACAAAAGGAGGTGGGCATGAACGGGGGGATCATGAAACCGATTGGCACCATGTTGATATGTCTTTTGGTGGTGGTGACCGGGGCGAAACAATGTTTGGCCGATAGGCCGGCGGGGGGGACGACCGGCGGTTCGCCGTCGATGGACAAAGTTCCGATCATCTTCGCGACATACGCCTCCGATGATAAGGCGATGCATTGGTCGCTGGTCATGGCCGAAAGCATTCGGCAGTTCGGCGGATCAATGCGCAACGCCCCGATTTGGATATACCGGGCCGATGACCATCCGGTTGGTGATACGACGTTGTCCCGCCGGGCGAAGGCGCTGAATATCGCCGTCAAAACCAGCCGGAACCCGGCCGAAGCCGACGGATTCTGGTTTGCCGACAAGGTGTACGCCTCCGCCGCGGCTGAAGCCGAAGCCGAGGGACAAGCCGGTATCCTGGCCTGGCTGGACCCGGATGAGGTTTTCGCGAAGGAACCGACGGAATTCCTTCTTCCCGAGGGGATTTCACTCGGGTATCGACCGGTCATACACAAGCTGATCGGATCGCTTTGGTCCGAGCCGCCGGATGAGTTCTGGACAAGGGTGTTCTCCTTGCTGTCGGTTCCGGATTCAGCGATTTTCTCGGTGGTGTCCCCGCTGGACGGGCTTACTCTGAGGGCCTATTTCAACGCCGGCGTTTTGGTTGTCCGTCCCGGACGGGGCCTGCTGCGCCGCTGGCCCGAATGTTTTCAAACATTATTCCGCGATTCGACGATGGTCGAATGGTGCCGGATCAACGACCTGCGGGCGATTTTTCTCCATCAGGCGGCATTGGCCGGCGATGTCCTGGCCCGCCTGAAGAGGGACGAGATGACGCAGCTGCCCTCAACCTACAATTATCCAGCCTATTTTCACGACCGGTACCCGGCCGAATCGCGGCCGAAAACGCTGGACGAGGTGGTGATGTTCCGGCATGAGTTTTTCGAACCGAATTCCCGCTACATGGATATTTTCACCATTGAACCGTCTCCGATTCTTGACTGGATCCGGCAACGGATGCCAGAGGTTAAACCGGGGGAAGAGGGACAGAAGTGATGACCGGTGATGGATGCGGGGTGTACTGCCCGCCCCGCCATCCATCGCCGCTGTGATTGATATTCCCCTGACGCTTACTTCTTGATCAGCGCCTTCACATCATCGGGAACCTTGAAAACATCCGGCGGAAGCTCGATATTCTGGGCGATCGTATCGATCGCCATCGACATATTCTGCCCCATGGCGCTCTGGGTCATGCGGAACGGTATCAGAATGCCGTCCACGGCGCGGTAATCATCGATGGTGCTGGTCACCGGGATGGCGCCCATCTGATGCTCGACCGTCGTGCTGATTTTCCGCAGGAGTGCCGTCTTCTGATCGAAATACCAGGTCTGCGGCTTGCCGATTTTCGGAGTGACCACGACCGTATGACAAAGCACGCCCGCCGTCGTATCGGACCCGGTCAACTCGGCCTTGTCAAAAAACTGCCGCCAGTCGGCCACCTGATCGAACGCCGATTCCCGGATGGCATCGGCCAGCTCCCCCCCTTCCAGGATACGGGCCCCCATGGCCGTCGATTTCTCCCAGAATATCTCGCCGTCATATCCTCTTTCCGTATTTCCGATGGCGGCCGAGGACATCTGGGTATAGGACTTGTTCGGCCGGGCCGTATAGACGGCGACATCCATGGACAGACCGGCTCCGACGATGGTGAGTTTCGCTTTCATATACCGGTTGGTGATCTTGTCGAGGGCGGGTTGGCCGCCGACGGCCTCGATATATTTGGCGATAACCGCCTCGCCGGTCAGAGTCGCGGCCGGAGCGGCCTTCTCCTCCTGACCGTACACGGGCCCAAGAAACACCAGCAAGGCAACGGCCATAAAGACGATGATGGCTTGAATAAAAAACGCGTGACGTTTCATGATCCGAATCCTCCTGATCCATCAAGATTCCGTTGTTTATTCTTTATCGCTATTCTGAGCTTCGATCCATTGCCGGGCGGCGTCGATGACCGCATCGTGTCCCTGCAAGAGCGTTTCCCGGGTCAGGAAAACCTCCTCATCCGGAATCACGCCGCGCCCCTCCAGCCGTTGCCCGCCCCGGGAGACATAATCGGCGAACACGTATTGAAACCCGTCGCCGTTGGACAGCCGGGTGATGGTCGACGGCAGCGCCGCCCCCAGCGTACGGGTGCCGAACACCCGCGCCCGGCCGATATCCTGCAATCCCCCGGCCAGCATCTCCGAACTGGACGCCGACAGGCCGTCGACCAGCACCGCCACCGGGCCGGAATAGACTTGCGCGCGGGGATTGATGATCATCTTCAACTGCGTGTCGCGGGTGGACATCGTTCCCAAATAGAGGTTCTTTTCCGCCACCAGCCAGCCGCCCATCCCCATGCCGATCATACCGTACCCGCCGGGATTGCCGCGCACGTCGATGATGATTCCCCGCCGCTCCATGGATGACTGCATGAACTCGTTGAACGCGGTCATCAGGGTCAGCGGATCGAAGAAACAGCTGAAGGCGAAATAACCGATATTTCCCGGAAGCGTGTCGGTTCGGATGGTCAGATAGAACGGCGGCAGGTCGCCGAACGTCGTCTTCTTACCGGGGTTCTGAATGAGCGGCAGGTTCTTTTCAACCTGTTTTCCCGCGCCATCGTCGAACAACACGGTAACCGTGTCGCCGATGACTCCCTTCAGGCGCGAGGTGACCGCACGGATCAGATACCATTCCAGCATCCGCCGTCCGGCATATTCCGCCGCCAGCGGCTGCAGGATAGGCGCCAATTCCTTCCCGCCGATCCGGACGATTTCCCAGCCCAATCCGACTCCGGCCGCCTGCGCGGGGGAATTATCGGCCACGTAGGTGACCAGCGCCTTCCCTTCGATCACCCGGGCGTCGAGGCCGGTGATCCCTCCGGCATCCCCCGGTACGGGCTCATCATCGATGTCGTTGTACAGGGTGGCGGGGATGATGCCCAGATGGCTTAACCCCAGACGGGACAGCATATCCTCGATGATCCGTCGGGTTTCCTCCGCGCCTTCAGCCTGCTCCACTTTCGGACGCAGTTCGGTCTGGACCGCCTCCCAGTCCAGCCCGCCGAACGTCGAATCGAAATGCTTGTCATGGATGGTGGTCCAGACCTGATCGAACGCGGCCAGGTTCAACTGCCGCTGTTCCGAAGTCATCGGCTCCGACTCGGCCGCCCGGCAAATGGAAACGGTCGACAAGACGCCGACGGCCACCAAGATCAACCTAGTACGGATTCCACTCATCATACCTCCCGATTGCCTGCAGGGACAAGCCGATACAGTCCGGCCCGCATTTCATAATACATAATACAATCCTCAGGCGCAATGATTCACCGTAGTCGTCCTCATCCGACTTCCGACGTCCCGTCTCATGTACGGTTTAGGCCGATGCGCTCATATCAAACGATCCGGTTGGCGCAGCAGGTTAACCAATTGCCGGGCAAATCGTTGATGGGGTATTCCGGGCGACGAGAGACTTCTTCAATTTCCATTTGTGCCGGCGCGTCGTCGGTGCTACCTTGGCCATGATGATTTTGGCTGACGACCCCGGCGATTGGAGGCCGGTCTTACATGCACAAGGCACATTCGACAACTCCCCGCCGACCCGATGACACGCCCGCCCTCGGATACCTCTGGGCGTTTGCGGCGGTGGTGCTCCTCCAAATCACCGGGGGGGCGCTCTCAACTCGATTTACCTGGGGCTTCGGATATTGGGGATTCTTCGTCCCCCCGTACAACGTCCTCTTTCCAGCCCTGGCTTTGGTACTTCTGTTCCCCCCGGTTTTGAACCGACTGGCCGATGGAAGCAATGGCATGATGCGGCCGGTCCCGGATTTCGAGCGGAAGATTCCCACCGCCCTCCTCATCGCCGGATCATCGCTGCTTCTCTGTCTTCTCTTCTATCTCTTCCGGTCGCGGGCGCACTTCTACGGCGACGGATATTCGGTCCTGCAAGCATTATCGGCCGATGATTTCTCCGTGTCCGGGCAATTCCGCCTTCAACCGCTGGCCGCTCTGCTGCAGCATTATGCCATCGTTTCCTTGCGGAAGGTCGTTCCTCTCTCACCCGAACAGCTCTTTGCCCTGGTCAATTGCCTGGGGGGCGTCATCGGCTTCTGGGGGCTTGTCCGTCTTTCCCGGTCAGCTGTTTCCGATACCGCCGCCCGATGGTTCATGGTCATTACCGCCTGCGCCGGAGGCGCAACCGTTCTGTTTTTCGGCTATATCGAAAACTACACCTGGCCGACCGCCTGCGGCCTCTGGACAACGGCGTTCCTGATGGAATACGCGAAAGGAGAACGCGGTCCCTGGCCGGCCGTTGCCTGCGGCCTTGCGGCCGCCCTGTTTCATGTCGTCGCCGCGCCGTGCCTGGCCGCGGTCGCTGCGATTATCCTGCTTCGATCCCTTTCCGTCGGAAAGGAAGCATCCTCCCGCGGAATATGGATGTTGATATCGGTTGCCGTCGTCGGCTCGGTCGCCATTGGGTTGATCGTTCAACTGACGGGAATCAAGTACCTCCTCGTCCCGCTCTGGCCGGTCGAGGGGAATCCATACTGGGTCCTTTCCCGCGATCACCTTCTCGATCTGGTCAACCACATGCTGCTTGTCGCTCCGTTGGGTATCGCCCTGTTAGTTGCCTCCTTGCCGGGGGCCAGGCTCCGGCCACGGACGGCGGTCGAGGATACACTGGCGGTGACGACGCTGTTTGCCTTCCTGGCGGCCTTCTGGATCGATCCGTTAATCGGCATGCCCCGCGATTGGGACTTGGTGTCGCCGTATGGCTTCCCGCTGGCCTTGTGGGGAGGGTATCGGTTCACCCGGATGGCTGTCGATGGACGTCTCAAGACGATCTGGCCGGCCGCCGGGGCGATTGTCCTGCTGGTCTGCCTGACCCCGAACATCACCGAAAAGAATCATCCGGCGAAAGGACTGGCGCGGCTCGACCGACTGGTATTCGACGATATCCATTACCAGAGCATCTACGACCACGCCCATCGGGCCGTATCCTGGGGGACGCTGCTGACCGACACGCAGAAACGGCCGGATCTGGCGGAGAAGTATTTTCAACGACGCCTGGGGGCGGAATCCGGTTCGGCCGAAACCTGGTACAACCTCGGCAATCTGTATCTACAGCGCATGGTCTTCGATTCCGCCGCCGCCTGCTATTACAGCGCCGTGAGCGTCAATCCCTCTCTCGCCATGGCCTGGTGCCAACTGGCCCGGGCCGAGGTGGGGCTGGGCCGACTCGATAATGCCCTCATCCATGCCGAACATGCCGTCTCGCTGGATCCCCGATCGGCCATCATCCAAGCCTCGCTGGGGGTGGTGCTGACCATCCAGAAAAAATTCGACCGGGCCATGATTGCCCTGCGGACGGCGGTGACGCTTCAGCCGTCATCGTACCCGGCCAACATGAGCCTCGGGGTCGCCTTCCTGCAGCAGCAGCAATTCGACTCGGCCTGCCACTATCTGCGCATCGCTTTCGATCTCAACGGCGGGAAGATGCAGGACTTCGATCCGCTGATTCAGGCCACGCTGGGCGCGGGACGGTTCGATGAGGCCGCGCGGCTGGTGGCCCGTTTCGAACAGATATCACCCGGGGCGCCCTCGATAGAGAGGTATCAGAGGGCTATCGCCGAAAAGAAACCGCCCCGATGACTTTGGGCCTCTGTTCCAACCCTGCCGATATCCCCGGACGGATAAAAAAACACGGGCAATCATCGATTGCCCGTGTCGGTGTCAGATAAAATTGATACGTCCGCGTCGGCGCGGTTAGGCCGGTACCGCCTGCTCGGTTTTGGCTCCCGTGAAACCGACGAGTCTCTCCAGGTCTTCCACCGTCTTCCGCAGGGTTTCCGCCTGGGCCGACAGCTCCTCCGAGGCCGAAGCCGTTTCCTCGGCCGCCGACGCGTTCTTCTGGGTGACCTGATCGACCTGGCTGACCGCCTGCGAAATCTGGTCGATTCCTTCCGACTGCTCGCGGCTGGCCCGGGCGATGTCGGCGACGATGACGGCCACCTTTTCGGCGCTTTCGGTGATGCCATGAAGGGCGTCGGCCGCCCGCTTGACCACCTCC
>JAAZOE010000436.1 GCA_012797915.1 Candidatus Zixiibacteriota bacterium
CAGGCAGAGAAGTGAAACCGGCTTATCCCCTAAGCCACCTGAATATACGGCCGAGAATGAAATTATGCAAATACTTTTCCGACCCGTGACAGCCCCCTGGGGGGCGGGGAACGCAAAAGTAACCAATAGAATAAAAGACAATATATACGGCGACGCGCCGGGAATTCCGGCGGGTGACGCGAGCTTGTTGTCCGGCAACGGCATGCGATGACCGTTTCGGCCCGTCGGGGGGATTTAGCAATATCCGGGCCTTTCCGGTCGCATGGCCCGACCCGCCGGGCCGGCGGCGCCGGTCCCGCAACGAAAATGAATCCCGGCCGGAAACGATCCGGATTTGCGTCCCGGGGGACGATTCCGTATTATCCGGATACGGGCCGCCGGAAGAGGGCGTCCCGGTCGAATGATGACGAACGCATGCGATATACGAAGGGTGACGACGCTTCGCGCCGGACCGTTCGGTCCCGGGCCGGTGTTCTACTGGATGAGCCGCGACCAGCGGGTTGCCGACAACTGGGCGTTGCTCTACGCCCAGACGGCGGCCGTCGGCCTCCGGCGGCCAATGGCGGTCATCTTTGGACTGGCCCCCCGTTTCCAGGATGCAACCATCCGGCAGTACGATTTCATGTTGACCGGATTGCGGGAGGTCGCACAGGAGTTGGCCCGGAAAGGGATCCCCTTTTTCCTGGTCCCCGGCGATCCGGAATCGAAACTCCCCCCGTTTTTCCGCAGGTGGAATGCCGGACTGGTTGTGACCGATTTCTCCCCCCTGAGGATTCCCTGCCGGTGGCAACAAGCCGTCGCCGACCGCCTGACCATCCCGGTTTATCAGGTCGACGGTCATAATATTGTGCCCTGTCGGATAGCCTCGATAAAACAGGAGTACGCCGCGCGGACATTACGGCCGAAAATCCTCCGACTGTTGCCCGAATTTCTAACCGAATTCCCGCGTCTCCGTTCTCATCATTTCCGGTGGCCGGAACCGGCCCCGACCATCGATTGGGCCGGCGTGCGGCGGACCATCCGCGTGGACCGATCCGTTGGACCGGTGACTTCGATCATCCCCGGAGAACAAGCCGCCCACCGTCGCCTGCGGGGGTTCCTGCAAAGCGGCCTGTCGATTTACGCGGAGGGCCGAAATGACCCCACTCGCCACGCCCAATCCGGGTTGTCCCCGTATCTCCATTTCGGGCAGATATCCGCTCAACGAGTCGCTCTTGAGATCCAACGGTCCACCGACATTTCCCCCGGGTCGGAGGCGTTCCTTGAGGAGTTGATTATCCGTCGGGAACTGGCCGACAATTTCTGCTTCTACAATCAGGAATATGATACCGTCGATGCTTTCCCGGCCTGGGCCCGGCAGGCGCTCGAACTCCACCGGTCCGATCCCCGGCCGTACCTATATTCCCGCGACCGGCTGGAAACCGGGGAGTCGCATGACCCGCTGTGGAACGCCGCCCAAAAAGAAATGGTGCTCACGGGGAAGATGCCTGGCTATCTGCGGATGTACTGGGCCAAGAAGCTTCTTGAATGGAGCCCCTCGCCGGAGGAAGCGCTGGCCCGGGCGATATATTTCAATGATCGGTACGAACTGGATGGCCGCGACCCGAACGGCTACGCCGGAATCGCCTGGAGCATCGGCGGTTTACACGACCGTCCCTGGGGCCGACGGGACATCTTCGGCCCGATTCGGTATATGAGCGCCGCCGGTTGCGCCCGGAAATTCGATGTCGCCGCGTATATTGCTGGTGTGGCCGCTTTGGAGGCCGAGGCTGTCCGATAAGCTGGAAACTGAGGGAGGTTCTATGGACGTCAATATTGCTGAACCGGATTCGCCTGCCGCGGAGATTCTGATCGGCATCAGCGCCTGCCTGTTGGGACAGCAGGTCCGCTTCGACGGCGGCCACAAACATGACCGCTATATTACCGATATCCTGGGGCAGTATTTCCGTTTCGTGCCGGTTTGCCCGGAAGTGGAAATCGGCATGGGGGTGCCCCGCGAGGCGGTCCGACTGACCGGGACGCCTGAATCCCCGCAGATGCTCGGCAGCCGCACCGGAACCGATTGGACCGACCAGATGACCGCTTTCGCCGACAAGCGGGTCCGGCAAGCCGATCTCCAAGGCTTGTCCGGATATATCCTGAAGAAGGACTCTCCCAGTTGCGGCATGGAACGGGTCAAGCTTCATCGCCCGTCCGGCATGCCGGAAAAGACGGCCGTCGGGCTATATGCCCGGGCGCTTCTGGCAGGTCATCCACTGCTGCCGGTCGAGGAAGAGGGGCGGCTCAACGACCCCCGTCTGCGCGAGAACTTCATCGAGCGGGTGTTCGCCTATCATCGCCTGCAAACTCTGATGGCGGGGCCGTTCCGCCGCGGGGCGGTGGTCGCCTTCCATGCCGCCAATAAATACCTGATTCTGGCCCACAGCCCCAGGCATTACACCCTTCTGGGGCGGCTGGTGGCCGACATCAAGTCCCATCGGCCGGCGCAATTCCGGGATGCCTACAGCGCCCTGTTTATGGAAGCGATGGCGATCAAGGCGACGCCGTCGAAACACCACAACGTGCTGTTGCACATTCTGGGATATGTGAAAGACCACCTGGACGCCGCCGACAAAAAGTACATCCTCAATGTCTGCGAGGACTATCGTCGGGGATTGACGCCGCTGATCGTCCCGTTGACGCTGATCAAGCTGTTTCTAGGCAAGCACGATATCCCGTACATCGCCGGACAGACCTACCTGAATCCCCATCCGAAGGAACTTCTGCTCCGAAATCATGTTTAGGAAAATAGGATCATCGGCATCAAGGCTATCGGTCAGGGGATGGGCCAAGGGGGGCGCATTAACGGATAAAAAAGGCAGGTCAGTATGTCCATCATGCAAGCAACGCGACTGGCCGGAACGGCAATCCGCCGTATCCTCATCGCCATAGTTATGATGGCCATGACCATCATGGCCGGCTGCAGCGACGAGAACCCCCTCGGTCCGTATCAACCGGAAATCGGCAATAATCCGGATAACTTTCAATTTCAGGTGACGGCCGCGAAAAACGTCACCACGACAATCGATTATACCTGGCAGAACAGCAGTACCGCGGCCAGTATCAACCAGGCGAGTTCGATTCGAGACGGTGCGGCCTCAATCACCCTGTTTGACGCCAACGGGACGCAGGTGTATACCAAGGACCTCAACGCGAACGGGACATATTCGAGCGCGGCCGGAGCCGCCGGTACATGGACCGTCCGTGTCGTTTTAACCAATCTGTATGGAACCTTGAATTTTCGAGTGCAAAAATTATAGGCAACTTCTTATCGGCCCGGGTATCGGC
>JAAZOE010000437.1 GCA_012797915.1 Candidatus Zixiibacteriota bacterium
CGTTAATTCGACATCCGGTTCAAATTCTTAACAATTGTGCAACATTTTTTTCTCGCCTCCGACCTTCGCATCCGACCCTCCCAGCCGCTCCCGCTTTTGCCGGGGAATCGCCGCTTCGACCGCCGAGCGACCTCTTCAGTCGTGTCGTAAGTCAATGTGGGATAATAGATAATGGAGGTGTGCCAAGGCCCGTTTGCTTCATCTCAAACGGTTCCCTTCGATACCCTTTTCACGGCATCGGGTAAATCAATTGCCGGTGTAAGTCACAGTCAGGACTATTGTCCCGGCATAATCGCCGGGCGGCTGGTTGAGCTTTGGTATAACCATCCCACCCAACCAGATCGTCAATCCGGCGGAACCGAGTCGGTAGGTGATTGGATGCCAGGGATCAAGGTTGTTGTATCCCGGACTCCCCTGGCTGGGGGTGGCGCTGGAATCCATGGCGCAGTCGGTTTCGGTGAAAACCAATTGCATATTGAGGCCGCCGTCGTTCATGTACCGGGGAAGGGTAAACTCGATACTGACCTCGTTTCCCGCCACGCCGCTGACGAAAAACTCCGCCGCCGCCCCGGCATCGGTCTTCGGGACCGCCTTGGGAATGCCGGGGAAGATATTTCCGAAAACCAGATTATTGGTCACGGTGATATTCTGCGCCGTCACCGGCGATATGCCAATCACCATGAAGATTGTGGCCAGCCATAATATGACAATTCTGCCCATGATTGACGGCTCCCCGGTCATCTACCTGGCCAATCTACCGCGGGCATCGAAAGCAGTCAACTTTAAAGTTTATCGAGGTTTAGATACCGGTCGGGATTAAGGTGATGGTTGCCGGGGCGGTGGTATGGTTGAGGCTGTCGGGGGAGAAGTTCGGTATTTCCAGTCGGTAGAGTATAGCTTCCTTGTCGACGGTACCCGAGGATCCCATCCTTTGGGGAAATAGTCTGAAGGGAACGGATGTTTGGCTTGGAGAAATTACCTCAATATATATTTCTGTCGTGGGGGTGTAGAGAAGGAATCGATCCGCCGAGGGCCGGACGGCGAGGCCTTTTCCGGCAAGGTTGAGATATTTGGACATCGACATCGGCGGAGGCAATTCATCGACCGGCGCCGCCCCCAGCGGGTATTCGACCTTGGCGACGGCAACGATCGACGCCGAAGATGACATCCCCTCGCGGCACGCCGGTGAGGATACCAACGCCGAAAAGCCGGCGATGAATATGCCGGCGGCAAGAGCTCCAATTACACGAGCATAACCCCACATCGCGGCATCCGATCCGACCGATAAGATCCAAGATCAAGATACCGCTTGGTTCTAATCTGTCAAGGCGTCATCGAGATGCCCCCAGAAATCTGCGGGTTATCCCCCGGCTCAACTTCCCGTATAGGCCACCGTCAGGATGATATCGGCGGCATAGTTGCCGCCGGTCTGAGAGATGGTCGGGCGAACCGTTCCGCCGATCCAGACATTCATCTGGCCGCCGGTTCCAAGGTTGGCCGTAATCGGCCCGTTGGGGTTAATCACCGCCGATGGGGCCAACTGGCCTCCGCCGCTCCCGTCATCATACGCGGCGTCGGTGTTCCCGAACTGAATAAGCATGGACGCGCTGGAATCGGGCAGAATCAGGTTGTTCGGCAGGGTAAAATCGAGAGTGATCTCTGCCGTCGCCGTCCCGGTGATTTCCCACTCTCCGGCCAGACCGACCGTGGTCCGGGTAACCGTCTTGTTCAGTCCCGGTGTCACCGTACCGAAATTAAGGTTGTTGACCCCCAGCACGTTCAGACTAGACACGACCGTGGCCAGTGCCTGGATGGTTCCATGCTCCTGAGCCTGTGCCGTCGGCGCAACCCAAAGTCCCCACAGGGCGGCACACAGGAGCGCAATGCTAAGTCCTTTACACATTTCCGTACTCCCAACAATCCGTGTGAAGCTTCGGAAAGTGTAAAAGCAAGGTGGGTGCCGCATCGCGTAATGTTCCGGCAATCAATCACTTACAGCGATTTCGTTGGGCCCGATTGAATCTGGAGTTGTGTGTAAAGTAGGGGTTGCCCCATAATCTTTCTTATAATGCCTTGAAAGCAAAAGGATTATAGCCCAGGTTCTATCATTGATGGCTTTCCTTCGACGGCGTGCCGGGCGACTGGCGGGTTTTCATTATCATCCAAACACTTGCGACAGAAATGCGCCAGCATGGAAAAATCGTCGCCGATGAGGTTAAGGGAGTATGGGGAACACCCGATACTTGACATGAGTGATGTTCAAAATTCGCACAGGAATCGGAACCCGTGCCTGATAGGAAGCTGCAACATATTCATCGATGGTCGGTCACCTTCGCGGTGCTGATCGGTCTCGGGATATTTCCCAACTTCGTCCTCGGGCAGGATTCCCTTTGGGCTGTCCACCACGGCGGGCGGTTGAATGAAACCGGGTATGCCTGCCGTACGCTTGCCGGCGGCGACTATGTCATGGCCGGGGCCACCTTCTCGCAGGGAGCGGGAGACTATGATATTTACCTGGTGAAACTCGATTCCACCGGCGGCGCGTTCTGGGAACGGACCTACGGCGGGACATTGACAGACATCGGTACCGACCTTCAGTCGACTCCCGACAGCGGATTCATCATCGCCGGGTATACGACCTCCTGGGGAAACGGCAAACGGGACATCTGTCTGATCAAGACCGCCCCCGATGGCTCGATGGAATGGATAAAAACATATGGCGGCCCTGCCGATGATGAGGTTTTTTCCGTCCGGGTGACCGCCGACAGCGGATATATCCTCTGCGGTACGACCATGTCGTTCGGGCAGGGCGGAGACCTGTATCTCATCCGAACCGACCGGGACGGCGATACGCTCTGGACCCGCACCTACGGCGGTACGGCCGGGGAGTCCGGGGCGGCGGTACGCATCACCTCCGACGGCGGTTTCGTGGCTGTCGGCAACACCGGATCATTCGGCGTCGGGTACAGCAGTATTTATCTCGTCCGCACCGATTCCGAAGGCGACACGCTGTGGACCGCCAGTTATGGTGGCGCCCGAGCCGATCTTGGCTACGGTGTTGAACGAACCAACGATAACGGCTTCATCATTTCCGGGGCGACCGCTCCGACGGGACAAAATTACTATGATGCCTATCTGGTCAAGGTGGACTCGTTGGGACAGCAGGAATGGGAAGCACTGTACGGCGGAGCCTATGAAGAACGGGCCTTTTCCGTGGCGCCGACCATTGACGGGGGATATGTCCTGACCGGAACAACCGAATCGAATCCGGGGCGGAAGATCGACATTTTTGTCGTCAAGACCGATCCGGTCGGCGAAATCGAATGGGACAGTGCTTATGGCGGTGTGGAATCGGATTATGGCCGGATGGTCGGGGTCGATGGCCAGGGGAATTTCCTTCTGGCCGGAAGCACTTATTCCTTTTCGGCCGGGGGATCGGACCTCTACCTCATGAAAGTTAAAGGGTCGGAGGCGCTTGCCGCCGATTGGTCCGAGGTCCCTCTGCCCGATCGGCTTGCCTTGGCGCAAAATTATCCGAATCCTTTCAATGCCGTCACCCGGATCGAATTCATCCTGCCCGAACGATCGGCCTACGCGTTGACCATATATAATATCTTGGGACAGACCGTTCGAAGATGGGACGGAAACGCCATGATGCCCGGACTTCATGTCATTGATTGGGACGGCCGGGAGGACGACGGTCGGACGGCCCCATCCGGTATCTATTTCTATCGCCTGCAGACGGGACAATTCTCGCAGACCAAGAAGATGATTCTGGTGAAGTAGGCCTTCGGTCTATCGCGGCTTCGGTTGCCCGCTTTTTACCGCCTGATACATGCAAACCGGATATGAGCTTTTCAGATCGCCGGTATAGGCGAAGACGGCCCCCCGACAGGCGCCGCGGCAGCGATCGAGGTTATCGCACGTCCCGCAGAGTCCCTCGAACGGTCCATCCTGCGCTCGCGACATGGCCGGCATGGCCGGATCGTTCCAGATATCCTCCAGTGATCGGGTGCGGACATTGCCGACAAGAAACTGCTTGTAAAGCAGCGACGTGCAGGGGAAGACGTCGCCGTTGCTCTTGAGATAAAACGTCTCGACCCCGGCGACGCATTTATGGAAATGATAAGTGGGCGGAATCGGTCCGAAGCCGGGATCGAAAAAGTAGCTGATGGAATCATCCGTTGAGACGATCTCGATGAATTCCGCCAGTTCGGCCAACCGGGTCGTGAACGACAGCCGTTCTTTCACCGATTCCCATTTTCCCCGGCCGGCGGGGGTGTAGCCGCAGAAACGGAGTTCTTTGATTTCCATCCGTTTGGCCAGTTTGACCATTTCATAAGCGTCGTCCAGGTTTTCCTGACCGATCAGCATGGCCAATGTGACCGGAATCTGCAGGTCTTGGCAGAAGTGGATCCCATCGATGATTTTATAAAAATCCTCAATCGTGGCCCGGCGGATGCGATGGTTCCGTTCGGGGGTGGAACCGTCCAGGCTGATCTGGATGGAATGGCATCCTGAATCCTTGATCGACTTGGCCCGGTTCTTGTCCAGCAGGATGCCGTTGGAGGTAATGCTGCAGCGGA